>DATLVT010000224.1:0-18723 GCA_035577105.1 Polyangia bacterium | reverse complement strand
CGGCCCTCCGCCGGTGCCGCCGACGATGGCGTCCATGACTCCTGGGAAACAGCCTCCGCCGCTCCGCCTGCCGCACAGCAAGCCGGCGTCGCCGCTGGCGCCGACCACGGCACCGACGGCGCCAGCGCCGGCGGCCGCGCGGACGGGTGGTGCGGAACTGGAGGCCCGTCGGGAACGCGGCACCGTGGTGGCCGGCCCTGGACGCCACGACAAGCGGCTGGACAAGAAGACGCAGGACATGCCGCCCGCATCTGACTCGGCGTCGGCGTCCTCGTCATTGCTGCAATCGGTGTCCAATTCGGCGGCAAAGTCGTCGGTCGTGGGCTCGGTGATCGGCGGCCGCTATCAGGTGCGGCGGTTGTCCGGCGAGGGGGGGATGGGCCGCGTCTACGAGGCCGAGCACATCGACATCGGCAAGCGTGTGGCCCTGAAGATTCTGCATCCCGCGTACAGCCAGACGCCCGACCTGGTCGAACGGCTGCGGCGCGAGGCACGGGCGGCGTCGAAGATCTCGCACCCCAACGTCGTCGACGTGACCGACTCGGGCACCACCGACGACGGCGCCTTCTTTTTTGTCATGGAGTACATCGAGGGGATCGAGCTCGGCGAGCTGATCTTCCGCGAAAAGCGTCTGGATGTGGCCCGGGCCCTCGGCATCACGGCGCAGGTGTGCCGGGCGCTGCAGGCGGCCCACGACGTCAGCGTCATTCACCGCGACCTCAAGCCCGAAAACGTCCTGATTCTCCCTCGCGACGGCCAGAAGGACTTCGTCAAGGTTCTGGACTTCGGCATCGCCAAGAGTCCCGAGCGCGACGACAAGGACAGCCAGGGGCAGTCGGCGCGGCGTCTCACCCATCCGGGCATGACCATGGGGACGCCCGAGTACATGGCGCCCGAGCAGGCAGCGGGCAAGCCGGCCGACCCACGCTCGGACATTTACGCTGTGGGCGGCATCCTCTACGAGATGCTGTCCGGGAATCCGCCTTACGACGGGGCGAATTTCATGGAGATCTTGCACAAGAAGGCCAGCCAGTCGCCAGCCCCGCTGGCGTCGCTGCGCCCCGACGTGCCGCCCGAGATCGAAGCGCTGATCATGCGCACGTTGGCCCGGGATCCCGCCGAGCGGCCGCAGAGCATGGTCGAGCTGGAACAGGAGATTCAGCGCCTGCTGAACGTCTATTTCCCGGGTATGGCGCGCACCGAGCGCGGCATGGCGCCGGTGCGGACGCCGCGACCGATCGGCCTCGAGATTCCGACGTCGCCGTTCAGCATCCAGGGACTGGCGGCGCGGGTGCGCGGCTGGGACAGAAAAAAGGTCGCCATCGTCGCCGCGGGCGGCGCGGTGGGGTTGGTCCTGGCCTTGGTCTTCGGCGCCGGCAGCAAGCGCCCACCTGATATCCACACAACGGCAGCGCCGGTGGCGGCGCCGGCCCCATCGCTGCCGCTCCCCACATCGTCCTTGCCTCCGCCGCCGCCTGTCCCTGTCGGGGAGGAGCCGAAGAAGGCCGAGGCGGTCGAGGCCGACAAGGAGAGCGCGACGGGCAAGGAGGACGCGGACCAGTCGGCGACGCCGCGCGCCTCGGGCCCGAAGACGTCGTCGGCGACGGCGCGCGGGCCCAGCGCCGCCGACAACCGCAAGTTGCTGGACGAAGGCGAGCGGCTTCTGCGCGCGGAACGATTCGCCGAGGCCAGGGAGATCTTCAGCAAGCTGACCAAGTCGCGACGCGACCGGGCGTCCGCGCTGGTGGGCCTGGCCGAGATCGCCTTTCAAGAGAAGCACTACGGCGATGCCGTGCGCTCGGCCCAGCTGGCCGCCGAGCGGGGCGGCGGGGTGCGGGCCCGGGTCTTGCTGGGGGACGCCCATTTCCGCCTGAACCAATACAAAGAGGCGGCCAAGGCCTACGAGGATGCCCTGAAGCTGGATCCCGACAACGCCAGTGCCCGCGGGGGTCTGGCGCTGGTCAACAAGAGAATGTGACCCTTCCTGGCATTCCGGACGCGGGAATGGCTCGCCTGGCCGCCCGCGATGTTCTACGATTCCGAGGTTCTGGCCCGGGTCATGGCGGAACGGTATCCGAAACGGTTCGGCAAATACGTCCTGCTCAAGCCCTTGGCGCGCGGCGGAATGGGGGAGATCTACGTCGCCGCTGCTGGTGAGGTGGGGGGGTTCGAGAAGCTCTGCGTGATCAAGAAGGTCCTCACCGAGAAGACCGACCGGGCAAGGCCAACCGGTTTCTCGACGAGGCGAAGGTGGTGCTGCGGTTGTCCCACGCCAACCTGGTCCTGACCTTCGATGCCGGCGACGTGGACGGCGAGTTCTACATCGCCATGGAGCTGATCGAAGGCAAGGACCTGCGCGAGATCTGGAATCGTTGCGTCCGCACGCGCACCCGCATCCCCCTCGACGTGGCGCTGCACATCGTGCGCGAGCTGGCGCGCGCCCTGTCGTACGTCCACAGCTATGGCGATCTGCACCTGGTTCACCGCGACGTGGCCCCGCCCAACGTCCTGCTCAGCTATTTCGGCGAGGTGAAGCTGACCGACTTTGGTCTGGCCCGCAGCGTGCTGAAGCAGGAGCACACGTCGCCGGGGGTGGTGTTCGGGCGGGCGTCGTACCTGGCGCCCGAGCAGGCGCGCGGTGAAGTGGCCGACGCCCGCACCGACATTTACAGCCTGGGGATCGTGCTGTGGGAGCTGTTGACCGGCCAGCAGTACCTGCAGCTGGCCAACCTGGATCCGGTGACCGCGCTGTCGCTGGTCCGCCATCCCAAACCGCTGCCTCCTTCGATGCGCGCTCCCTGGATCACGCCCGAGCTGGACGCCATCGCCATGCGCGCCCTGGCCCCCAACCGCAACTTGCGGTTCCAGTCGGCCGACGAGATGCGCCTGGCCCTGTCCGAGGTGATCGCCCACGTGGCGCCGCGGGCCGACGCGGAGCGGGCCGCGGATTTCTTGCGCGGTCTTTACGGGCCGATCATCCGGGAAGAACACGAAGAGCGCGAGCGTCTCCTCAAGGGGCGGACGTCGGCGCTGAACGAGGTGATCGTGGAAGCGATCGATCGCGGGGACGACAGCGGTCCGCGCGTGAACACGCCCAGCCGGGTGACCGCCCCCATCCCCATGTCGTCGACGACGACGTCGTCGTCGTCGCCATCGTCATCGTCATCGGCGGCCGCCGACGGCGAGGAGCCGACCAAGGTCTGGCGCACGCCCACCACGTCCGGCGTGGCCCCGACGTCGACGCCGCTCCCGAATGCGCTGCCGGCCACCTTCATCGGCCGGGTGATCGACGGACGCTATCGGATCTTGCGCCAGATCGGCGAAGGGGGGATGGGGACGGTCTACGCCGGCGAACATGTCGGGATCGGCAAGGGCGTGGCGGTGAAGATCCTGCACCCGGTGTTCTCGCGACAGCAGGATCTGGTCGAACGGTTCAGGCGCGAGGCGCGCGCGGCGTCGCGCATCGGTCACCCCAACATCATCGACGTCACCGATTTCGGGACCACCGAAGAGGGCTGCGCCTACTTCGCCATGGAGCACCTGGACGGCATCGATCTGGCGGACGTCCTGTCGCTGGAGCGGCGGATCGAACCGGAGCGGGCGGTGCAGATCGCCATCCAGATCTGCCGCGCCCTTCATGCCGCGCACGCCGCCGGGGTCATCCACCGCGATCTCAAGCCGGAGAACATCTTCCTGGTGGCGCGCGACGGTCACGCCGATTTCGTCAAGGTCCTGGACTTTGGCATCGCCCGAAGCCTCAGCCGTAATTCGCGCCGCCTGACCAATCCCGGCATGGCCATGGGGACGCCGGAGTACATGGCGCCCGAGCAGGCGACGGGCGGGCCGGCCGATCGGCGCTCGGATATCTATTCTGTGGGGGCGCTGCTCTACGAGATGTTGCTGGGGACGCCGCCGTACCCGAACGGGGCGTCGCAACTCGACGCCGCCCTGGGCGCGGTCGCGGCGACGACGCCGCGGCGGCCGCGCGAGATCTTGCCCACGCTGCCCGACGATCTGGACGACATCATCCTGCGGTCACTGGATCGCGATCCGGCGCGGCGCCATCAGACGATGTCGCAGCTGGAGTACGATCTGACCAAGAGCCTGTGGGGCCGGCCTCGCGCCGTCGCCGATCTGCTGGGGTTCAGAGATCCGGCGCGCACCGAGACGCCCAGCGGATCGTTTCGGCGCAACTTCGCGCTGGACGAAAGCATGGAGGCGCCCCCCGCCGGGAGCGGCTCCCCGTCGGTGTCGCTGACGCCAGCGCCGGGCGCGGGGTCTTCCGCCGGGGTGGCTCGACTGGCCGGAACCATCGACGTGGCGCCGGGGCGGGCCAGCGCCATGGGCCTGCCGGGGCGTTTCCCCACGCCGTCACCATCGCCGCTGATGACGCCGCGACCGCTGGTCCCGGCGGCGGCCACGGCGGGGGCGGCTTTGAACCTGGCGACGGCGCGTACGGCGCCGGCGTTCGCCGGACCCTCCGGGATGCGCGTCGTGGCGACGATGGCGGTGCTGGGGATGGTGGCCGTCGGCGCGGTGGTCGCCTATCAGAGGATCCCCTGGTTGCGCGGGGAACATTCGGCCCCCGTGCCGGCGCCGGTGGCCACTGTCCACGCCCCACCCCCGGCGGCGACCCCAGCGGCGGACGTCGGTGCCGAGCGCGCGGCGCGCGTGCAGCGCCTGACCAGTCAGGCCAGCGCCCTTGTGCACCGACCAACGTTTGGTCCCGCCGACGTTCCCGCCCTGCATGGGGCCCTGGCCGAGCTGAGCAAGGAAGGGGCGCAACCGGCGGCCACCGATCTGGCGCGCGTGGCGGCCACCACCCTGCTGGCGCGTGCCTCGGCGGACGTGGCGGCGGGCAAGCGCGCCGAGGCTGTCGCGCTCTTCGAGGCGTCCCAGACACTGGATGCCACCGGCGCCGACTCTGCGGTATTCGCCCGCCAGTTGCGCCTGCACGGTGACGCGGAGCTGGCGGCCGGCCACGTCGACCAGGCGGTGCAGTGGGCGCGCGAGGCGGTTCGCCTGATGGCGGGCGACGCCGACAACGAAGCCCTGCTGGGGCTGGCGCTGGCTGGCGCGCGCGACTGGGACGGCGCGCTGGTGTCGTTGCAAAAGGCGGTGGCGCTTCGCCCCGAAGACGGCACGCTGAGGCGCGCGCTGGCCCGCGTGCGATCGCATCTGCCTCGGGTGGCGGCCGACGCCGCCGACACCTCGCGCCCGCGGCGCCGGGTCACGCCGCGGGTGAGCCCCGTCGACAACGTGGACGATCCTTCGATCAAGAAACTGCGCGAGGAAGATCTGCCGCTAGCGCCGGCCGAGCCGGCTACCGAGAAGCAATAGAAGCTGCATCGCCAGCGCCCGATCGCCCTCCAGTTTCAACCGTCCGTCGAGCAGCGGCTGCATCGGAGGCAACGTCCCGCGGCGCAGGCCGTCGAAGGTGGCGCCGTCCAGACGGATGGTCGAGCGGGGGCGGCCGGCGCTGACCCCGGTCGGGCCAAACCCCACATCGAAGGCCCAGCGCCGCCGCCGTCGTCCCGCCACCTCGACCAGCACGCGCCCGGAGACCTGCCGAAGCAGCTCGATGTCGCGCGGGTCCAGGAACAAGAGATCGAGGACGCTCCATCCAGGCGGCAACAGCTCGGGAAGATCCGGATCGGGGTTCGGACTGATCGCCGCCAGCAGATCGGCGCTGCTCTGGCGCAGCCAGACGTCGGGTGGGTCGCGGTCCGCGTCGGCCACGACGAGCTGATCACCTTGGGCCTGCAGATCCCAGGCGCCGCCGCCCTCGCCGGAGAGAGACGCGCGCACCAGCGGAGCGTTGTCGGGCGCCGTACGGCCGGAGGCCCGAAACGCCTGGGGCAGCCAGTCACGGAAAAAATTCGCGACTGACGTTCCGGCGGGCGGACGATCCCAACTGCTGCTCATGCGGGAAGCGTGACTATACTCCCGGTCCTCACGCGGGGAGATCTGGAATGGCCATGGACATCCGACATCGATTTTGGCTGGCGGCACCTGCTGGGCTGGCGGCGCCTGCTGGGCTGGCGGCGCCTGCTGGACATGCAACAGCGGCCGGGCTGGCCGCGTTTGCCGCCGTCATCATCGTGCTGTTTGCCGGGGGCGGCGCCGCCGCCGTCGCGCAGACATCGGTCGACGCTTTCATCGGATACCGTGCCACGCAAGGGGTGTTCATCCCGGGCGCCGGAGTGGCTGGCGACGCGGACGCCACCGCGGTCGAGCTGAATCCCGCCCAGCTGGGCCTCCTCGGTGGGTCCAGTCTGGTGCTGGTCGGCGACGCGGCCACCACCGATGCGCCGCTTCCCGGGCGTGGCGTGGGATTGATGATCGGGACGCCAACGGTCCTGCAGAGCGCCCTTGGCCTTGGCTTGCAGGGCGTCGGGCAGACCAACGCCCTGACCATCGCCCATCACACCAAGCTGCAGGTTTCGTACGCCCTGCGGATGGGGCGCAGCCTGGCGGTGGGGCTGGACTGGGCCCACATCTTCGCCGGTCCATACGACGGACTGGACACCTTTGATGCCGGCATCAGCTGGCGGCCGGGGCGTCATCTGGCCGCGGGGTTGACGGTGCGCGATCTGTCGGCGCCCAGCCAGGGGGGCGCGCAGTCGCTGCCGCGCCTGTGGACCGGCGAGCTGGCCATCCGCCCCACCGGGACCGATCGCTTCGAGCTGGCGCTGGGCGCCGGCCACGCCGAAGGTGATCGCTGGAAGGCGGTCTCGGCGCGCGTTCGTCTGGCGGCCCGTCTCACCGACGGGCTGCGCCTGTTCGCCGATTTCGAGAGCGTGCCCGATCACGAAGACCACGCGTTCGCGGCGGCTGCGTATTACCGGGGCAGCGCCGGCTTCTGGATTGACCTTGAACACGTGGGCGCGGCGTTCGCCATGCGCTCCGGGCACCTGGGCAGCGGCGATTCGGGGACAGGCGGCAGCGTGGTGGTGCGCGCCAGCGGCGATCGCTACCCGGCGCTGTTCGCACCGCAGCGAATCGAGCGGATCAGCCTGGACGGGATCGAAAGCGACCGCGCCTACGTGAACGTCGTGCGCCGCATGCGCGCGGCCGCCACCACCGACGGCGTGGCGGGCGTGCTGTTGAAGATCGAAAATCTGCAGATCGGGTGGGGGCGGATCGAAGAAATCCGCGATCTGGTGGCGGTTCTGCGCAGCCGCGGCAAGGTGGTCTTCGCGTACGCCACCTTCCCGGCCACCCGCGACTATTACCTGGCCAGCGCCTGCACCGGGATCATCGTGCACCCGGCGGGCGAGCTGTCGCTGCGCGGCCTGGGCCAGACGGTCACCTTCTACAAAGGTTTGATGGAGCGGGTGGGCGTCAACGTCGACCTGGTTCGCATCGCAGAATTCAAGGGGGCCATGGAGCCCTTCGTGTTCACGGAGCAGTCGAAGCCGGTGCGCGAGAACAAGAACCAGGTCCTCGACGATCTGTACGGGCGTGTGCTGAGCGCGCTGGTCGCCGGTCGGGGTGGGGTGGCGCGCGGCATGACCGAAGAGAAGATGCGCGCCATCATCGATCGCGGCGCGCTGAACCCGGTCGACGCGCAGAACCTGGGGTTGATCGACGCCGTCAAGGATGAAAACGACATCAACGATACGTTGCGCCAGCTGACCGGTCGGCGCGGCCTGTCGGTCGTCGATCCCGATCCGTCACCGTTGCGCCCGCAGGCGTGGGGCGGTCGGCGCGTGGCGGTGGTGCTGGTGGACGGGGCCATCGCCGACGGCCCCAGCCTGGATTATCCGCTGGGCCTGGGCGACGTCTCGGGCTCGGACACGCTGGTGGCGGCGCTGGATGAGTGCCGGCGCGATCCGGCCATCGGGGCGGTGGTGTTGCGCGTGAACAGTCCGGGTGGGTCGGCCTTTGCGTCGGACGTCATCGCGCGCGCCGTCCAGCAGGTGCGCAAGGCCGGCAAACCGGTGGTGGCGTCGATGGGCGACGTGGCGGCCTCGGGCGGCTATTACATCTCGGCGGGCGCCGACGCCATCCTGGCCGAACCGTCGACGACCACCGGATCGATCGGCATCTTCGCCTACAAGGTCGACGTGCAAAAGCTGGCCGGCGTGCTGGGCGTCTCCGTCGAGGTGTTTCGTCGCGGCAAGCACGCCGATTTCAATTCGCCTTACCGGCCCTGGACGCCCGACGAGCTGAAGCTGGCCGCCGAGCGCATCAAGCATTTTTACGATCTGTTCGTCGACACGGTGGTGGCGGGGCGTCGCTCGCGCGGGATGACCGCGGACAAGGTCGATGCCGTCGGGCGCGGCCACATCTGGACGGGCGCCCAGGCCCAGGGCCTGGGTCTGGTCGACAGCATGGGCGGCCTGGCCGCCGCCATCGATCAGGCGACGCACCTGGGCCGCGTGCCTTCGGGACGGGGCGGCTTCGCCGAGCTGGTCGTTCTGCCGCGCCCCCTGCCCAGCACGCTGCAAAAACTGACCGGTCTCAACATCGAGGCGACCACAGAGACAGACGAAGACGCCCCGGCGCCTCAACCGGAACCGGGCTCTCGCCTTCTCCGCGACGTGGGCCGCGCCCCTCTGCGGCTGCTCCTGCCACTGCTGACCGGCAACGGCAGCGGCCTCGAGGCCCGCCTCCCCTACGACCTCGACATTCGCTGAACGCGACCGCCAAAAAAAACGCCGCGGGAGCGAAACCCGCGGCGTTTTGCCTTCTTACATGACGACTTGCTGATCGCTTAAAAAGCGAACGCCCGGCGGAAGGTTCGCAGGTCGTTGAGGAGGTCGACCTGATAGGCCATCAGGGTCTGCACCGTCTGGAAGGCGTTCAGCGCATAGGAGTAGTCGGTCTGGTTCCCCGAGGCCTTGGCGGCGTCCAGCTTGGCCTTGGCCGTGTAGAAGTCCGGGATCAGCGGCTGGTCGAACGTGCCGTCGCCGTGATCGATGAACAGCGTGCCGAACTTCTGTGGCGACAGGGTTCCTTCCACGCCCACCTTGCCGGTCATCGCGTTCAGATCGTCGATGACCTGCACGCCGATGCCCACGGTCTTGTTGTCAAACTGCGGGGCCCGATAGGTGACCCCGCTTTCAGGGTGGGTGAACTCATGGACCGGCACCGAGAAGACCGTGTCGTCGACGGCGCCCTTCTGCGTGACCGCCAGGTAGTTCGAGATGTCGAGGGTGCTGTCCCACGTCGAGTCGAGCTGGGAGAGCGCCAGCCCCAGCGCGAAGTAGCGGATGGTCTTGTTCACCGGCGTGGCGATGCGCTTGGCATCCGGCTTCATGTAGGGCGGCATGTCGTAGGTGACCTTGCCCAGGATGTCCACGTCGACCACCGGCGTGTTGGTGAACTGTCCGGCCGCGGCGTAAGCGCCATAGACGGACGGATCGTTGCGGATCACGCCGCTGAACAGGTTCAGCATCTGATCCTTGAAGATCCGGTAGTAGTTGATGGAGAACCGGTTCTGGTCGGCGAACGAGTCGACGCGGAAGAACCGAGCCTCGGTGGTGGTCAAGGCGACCAGCGCTTGCAGTTTCTCGTACAGCGAGCCCGCCCGCGTGATGCGGTAGTAATAGTCGCCGCTGAAGTCGATGTAGTAAGGCTTGCCGTTGGGCAGGTCGATGTTCATGGTCGGCTGGCCGGTGATGCACGAATTGGCCCCGCGGGACTGCGGCAACACCAGGATGTTCGGGCTGCTCTGGGTCGCGCAGTGCATGCCGGGTTCGGGCGTCTGCAGGATTTCACCCAGCGTGTTGAGCGAGTCGACGGAGGCCTTGGCCAGATCGTTGATCAGGTCCGTTCCCTGCAGCGAAGGCGCGCCCTGCAGGTAGTAGTAGAACTGGAACGCCTCCGTGAAGCGCGAGAAGTAGCGGTCCGAGAGCCGGTTCATGTACCCGTCCAGTGACCAGTTGATCCGGCCCCGCTTGAAGGCGTTGAACAGGTAGTAGTTCTTGAACTGGTCGATGGTGTTGTTGACGATCTCGGTCTGGTTGGCGCCCAGGTCCCAGGGCTTGCAGTCCAGGCTGCCCACGAATTCGTCCGAGCAGAACTTGTACGGACGCTCCATGGTCAGGAACTGGCCGCCCGTGAAGCTCGGGTCGGCGTACGCCTGAGCCAGATTGCTGTTCACCGCCGAATAACGGGCGATGCTGCCGTTCTGCAGGTTGTTCACCCCGCCCACGAAGGTCGGCAACTTTGTGTAGTCGGTGGTGAAGATGAAGTTCTGCAGGCCCAGACCGGTCGAGCCGCTGGTGGTGGTCTCCGGCATCAGGTCGATGAGCTGGCCGTAGCCGAAACGGATGGCCGCGTGGTCATACTTGCCCAGACCGTTGACGTCGCTGTTGAAGCGCGCGCCGTAGTCCATGACCGTCGAGTACTGGTACTCGTTCAGCTTGCTGCTGGCCCACATCGCTTGCGGTTTGGTGGTGCGGATCGACCAGTAGTTGTCGTTGTAGTTGAGCGCGTCGGTCGAACCCGAGAAGTTGTGGCGCAGGCCCATGGTGTGGCCCATCTCGTGGCCGGCCAGACCGCGGAAGATCGACGCCCGCAGCTTGGCGAAGATCTCGTCCTTGTTCAGCCCCTGCTGCTTGAGCTCAAGCGCCAGCCCCAGGATGGCGTCGTCGGCGAACTCGGCCTTGAAGACGCAGCCGTTCATAGACGCCTTGGTGAACGCGTCCCGCCGCTTGTCGCGCGCCTTCTGCGTCAGCCAGTTGGCCGGACGGGCCGCCTCCATCTGGGCGTCGGTCAGCGAATCAGGATTCTGGGCGTTGGCATCGGGCGGCAGCACGGCCGGCAGGATGTCGTTGTTCATCAGCATGCGCTCCAGCAGCGTGCCCTTGAGGGACTCGATCTTCGCGGCGCTGGCGCCGGGCGCGATGGGGACCAGGCGATCCTTGCTGTTCGGCTGGGCCATGGTCGCCATGTACGACTTGGCCTCGTCGGTCAGCGGCTTGGAGGTGCGCGCCTGGTGCTGGGCGGCGGTGCTCTGCAGGACGTCCAGAATGGTGTTGCCCGACAGGATGTCGTCGATGGAGATCTGGCCGTTGAGCAGCTCGACGGTGTCGGCGGACATCTGCGAATAGGTGTCCAGCGCCGCGCCGTAGTTGTACAGCGACGCCGAGATGATCTCGCCGGTCTCGGGATCGGCCGACGAGGGGCCATAGCCGAGGGGGCCCGACACCTGGGGACGATCGACCCAGTGGAAGAACGAATAGCGGAGGTCGCCGTTGCGCTGCCAGGTGAACTTCTTGGGATCCTTGGCGTCCAGGTTCTGGGTGGCCGCCTCCATGATGGAGCAGGCCTGCACCAGGTTGGCCTTGGTCAGATGGGAGGCATCGACCTTGGGCGCGCCGTAGCTGCCGCCGCCCTTGGTCTCGACCAGGTGGGCCAGGTCGGCGTTCGCGTTCAGGATCTTCTGGACGTCGGCCAGGTTGCAGCTGTTGGTCTTGAGGATGACGATGTCGTCGATCTTGTTCGGACCGGTGACGGCCAGGCGGGTGGCCAGCTCGCCTGGATCAACGGCGTGGCCGGGGTTGGCGTCGGTCAGATCCAGGGCGGCCACCGTCTCGCGCATGGTGGCGTTCCAGTCGCCCGCCACCGCCTTGGCGGTCTCCAGCAGCGCCGGATCGTCCGGCCACTCGACGTTGGTGTAGTAGACGATCTGGCGGGTGCTGTGCCGCATGAGGGGCTGCTTGGTGGTCTGATCGAGCAGCATCTTGCCGTCGTCGCCCAGCTTGGGGACGTCCGGGCCCCAGATGTTCCAGCGGTTGATGTAGTACTTGCGGCCGTCCTCGGTGGCGCCCACCCGGCGGTCGTACGTCTGGCGAACCGTGCGGAAGAAGCCGAACTTGGAGAACTCGTCGACGGAGGCGGGGGCGCAGTCAGCCCCGCTGTACGCGCCGCCGGCCTGTGCCAGGAACTTGCCGGTGCAAGGATAGAAATCCTGGATCAGCTGGATCTGGTTGCCGTTGGCATCCAGCAGCGGCTGGCGATCCGGGTATTCCAGGGGCTGATAGTTTGACGGCTTGACCGCCATGAACGAGTGCCGGACCTTGATCTCCGCGTTGCCGCAGTCCCAGGCCGCGTCGTCGAAAACGTTGAAGGTGGCGCAGGCCGTGGCATCGGGGCCGACGGCGGCCTTGTCGGTGATCTCGAAATAGTCCGGCGTGATGATGGGGCGGTACTGGCTGGCGATCTCGGCGTCGCTGTACAGCGACCAATCAAGCCGCATGTACTGCCGCTGCAAGGGCGGTCGATCGGAGGTGTTCTCGCTGATGACGTTGGTCTGCTCGCCCGTGCCGGCGTTGTATTCCCGCTTGACGTCGAAGTGCGACTTGATGGGAAAGATCAGGATCGGCGTGTCGGTGTTGTTGGCACCGCCGGTGATGGCGTTCTCGCTGCCGGGCGCCCAGTCATAGGCCCGATAGCCGATCAGCGCCGCTTCGGTGATGTCGAAGCGAATCTTCTCCATCGATCCCATGAACCCTTCGAAGGGGCCGCTGGTCGTGGGCGGCACCTCGACGATGGTGGGCCGGTAGTAGAAAATCTTCGCCGTCCCGTCGGCGTTGAAGAAGATCGACTTGTCGACCTTGTCGGGTTGCGTGCGATCGATGTCGCCTTGCCCCGCGCAGCCTGCCATCGCGGCCAGGGCGCTGAGCGTGGCGCCCAGCAGCGCCTGGGTGAAGGATAGACTGCGACTCCACTGCTGCGGGCGGTTCAAGCGGATCATGGCTCCTCCTAGATCGTTCCACTCACGCCGACGAAGACTTGCGTGTAGTTGTTGGCATTCGGTCCCGAAAAATCGAAGAACGGGAACCGCGGATGGCTGTATGTCGAATCCAGCGCGGGCTGATAGCTGGACATTCCCAGGGAAACCCCGAAGTGATCGGTGATGTCGTAGCCGAGCGCGATGAGGCCCCAGGTGACGTCGCTGCGCCCGCGTGACACGCCGTAGACGGCGCCGAAAGCGTCATCCGGGACGGCGTAGGCGAACTGGTTGATCACGATCAACGTCGTCGACAGCGAGAAGCGGCGTCGGCTGAGCGTGGCGTTGACCGCCGAGGTGACCCCATAGTTCGTGTTCAGGGGACCGCCGCAGTGATCGGACGTCGACGCTGCGCCGCCGTCGGCCCCGCCGCCCACCAGGCCCGCGCTGACCGCTGTCTGCTGCAGCCGGCAGCCGGTGGTGTCGCCGGCGAACGAGCCACGGTATTTGCTGGTCTGCAGGTACTTGGTGAAGGCGCTGGAAAGGCTCAAGGCCAGGTTCCACTTTTTTCCGGTCGGGTCGGGCTGACCGAATTCGAAGCTGCGGTTGGCGTTGAGGCCGGCGGTCAGACCGACGATCAGGTGTGAGTAGCGGCTCTCATAGGAGGTCGGCAGGATGGCGCGGAATATCCCGCCGATGCGGATCTTGGACCGGGCCTCGGTGTAAAGATTCCTGGCCGCCAGCACCAGCCAGCTGTCCAGCGGGTTTACCCGTCGCGCTTCCGGATTGTCGACCTTGGTGTACTCCAGCTCGACGTAGGCGCGGCCGTAGACGCTCAGCTCGCGCTTGGTGCCCAGCTTGAGTGTCGGCTTCAGGTAGAAGGCGGTCGCCACGTAAGGATCGTGGTAGCCGCTGCTGTAAAAGGTTCCGCTGCCGAAGTAGTTGGTGATCTCCGCCGCCGATCCGGCGAACCGCTCTTGCCACCACGCCTTCGATGCCTGGTTGCCTTTTTGAGTCAGCGTGCCGCTCTCGTCGCGGACAGAGCCGGCGTCGGCGTGGGCCGAGGTGCTGGCCACCGTCAGACCAGCCGCCAGAGCAAAGCTGCACCACCAAACCAGCTGCTTCGTTCCTGTCACGCGTCCCTCCGGGCTGGGCAAGGGGTGCAGTCTAGCAAACCCTGTCCCGCCTGTTTGTTTCTAATTGACGCGCCTTGCGACGCGGGCCGCCCTTGTTTTCCCGCACCAACCTAACAAGAGGCGTGGGCATGCCGAAGTGGGTCACAGGCGGCGTGAGAATTTCTGCCCACATGCGGCAGGCACCGCTTATCCAATTTCGTGTTGATGCCCATACGATTTTCTGCGACGGTTTCGCCATGCGAATCGCGCGGAGATCGTCGGTGGGCCACTGGGTTCTGGTCGCGGCGCTGGCCCTGAGCTGGTCGGGAACGGCCCTGGCCGCCAAGGGCAAGGTTGGTATTCGTTTCTCGGGAGCCGAGGCCGGTCCCACCCGCGAGGCCATCGCGCAAGTCCTGGAGCAGCACGATTTCACCGTCATAAGCCAGGAAAAGCTGGAAGCCGCGGCGACCAAGATGCACCGCGGCCTGGAATCGCCCGGTGATCTGGTGGCGGTCGCCGCCAAGCTGAAGCTGGTCGGCGTGGTGGCCGGCGAGGTGAAGGACGGCGGGCACAAGGCGGGCGCCGTGGTGCGCAGCGGCAGCTCGGGCAAGGTGGCGGCCAAGGCCACCTGGTCGGCGGGCGGGCCGAAAAAGCTGGCCGACGCGGTCAAGGCGTCGGCGTGGGCGCGCCTGGGTCCTGGCTTGCGCGCGGGCGGAAGTGGGGGCGGCGGGGGGGCCGGTGGTGGCGGTGCTCAGGACGCGGCCGCCGAGAAGTTGCTGGCGGCCGCCGAGAAGGAAGACGACGACGAGGACGGCAAGCCTACTCCCGCGCCCAAGGCGGCGCGCGAGGAAGCCCCTCGGGAAAAGGCGGCGCCAGCCAAGCACGGCGGACGATCGGACGCTGACCTGGAAGAGGCGGCCGGGATCTCCACCGCCACCGCCGAGCGGCGGTCGAGCGAGCGCGCCCGATCGAAAAAAGCCACCAAGGTATCCACCGACGAGGACGGCGTTGTGGTGGCCCGCCCCCGTCGAGAAGAAAAGTCGGACGGACCGCGCGGGTTGACGGCGCTGGAGCTGGGCGCCGGACCGCGCTTCCTGTGGCGCGACCTTCATTACTCCGGCACCACCGGGTCCATGCTGGTTCCTTTTTCGATGGCCGGCGCGCCGATGCTGGGTGTGTCCGCCCTCTGGTTTCCGGGAGCGCACGCCACCACGGGCGGAGGGGCCAACATCGGCGTCGTGGTCAACGCCGAATACGGCAGCGGCATCAAGTCGAAGGCGTCCGATGGATCGATCTTCCCGACGGCGACCACCGACTATTTCGGCGGGCTGCGCCTGCGGCTGCACGATGGTCCGGTCGAGCTGGGTCTGACGGGCGGTTATGGCCGGCACGCCTTCGTCTTCCACGGCGGCATGGGGACCGACCGCAACAACATCAACGTTCCCGACGTGGACAACCAGTACCTGCGCGGGGCGGCCGAGGTGCGTCTGGCGCTGGGTCGGGATCTCTCGTTGCGGGCCGGGGGCGGCTATCGCCGGGTCCTGACCGCCGGCGATGCGCGCTATCAGCTGCGGTCGGCCCAATACTTTCCGCACGCCACGGTGTGGGGCGTGGACGCGGCCGCTTCGCTGGCGTATCGCGTGCTGTCGGCCATGGAGGTCGAGGTGGGTTACGACCTGCGGCGCTATTCCTACACGACGAACGCGTCGCCCAGCGATCCCATCGCGTTGCCCAACTTCCTCGACAAATACAGCGCTTTTTGGGTGAACCTGGCGGTCATCATCGACGGGCCGGCGCCCCGCGCCAAGAAGGGACCGGCGCCCCGCGAAGAAGACGACGACGAGAGCTAGACCAGCGCCGCCTGACGCCGTCCGCCGTAGCCCCGCCCTGGTCTAAAGCCGGGAACGAAAAGCGTCGAGGTCTAGGGAATGGCGAACGCGTTCTTGGTCATGGCGGGGGCCCTGTGCGCTCTGGGCGGCTATTTTGTGGGCGCCTGGCGGCAGCGTCTGGCCTTTCGATTCGAGCTGGACGCCGAAGACATGGACTCCCACGAACGCGTCCTCGAGATGATCGAATCGCTGGCCGAAGGCGGCGCCGGCGACCTGGGCGACAGCCGCACCAAGGACAACCGTCCGAATTAGGTCCTGAAGGCACCCGGCTTCAGGCCAGGTGGGCTGCTTTCAACGCTGTCAGGATCACGCGCGTCGCCGGGGACTGGTTCAGCGTGTAGAAGTGAATGCCCGGCGCGCCCTCGTTCAGCAGCTCCACGCACTGGGCGGTCGCGTGCGCCACGCCCAGCGCCGCCACCGCCGCCTCGTCCTGGCGTGAGCGATCGAGCTCGGCGAACAGGGCGCTGGGGATGCTGGCGCCGCACAGCTTGGTCATTCGTTCCACGTGGGCCAGGTTGCGGATCGGCATGATCCCGGGGACGATGGGAATGGTGATGCCGGCGGCGCGCGCCCGCGCGACGAAGTCGAAATAGAATCGATTGTCGAAGAACAGCTGGGTGACCGCGAAGTCCAGGCCGGCGTCGACCTTGGTCTTCAGATTGACGATGTCGCGATCCATGTCCCGGCATTCCAGGTGACCTTCCGGGTAGGCGGCGCCGCCCACGCAGAGGCGGTTGCCAAAGCGCCGCCGGATGAACGCCACCAGGTCCGAAGCGTGGGCGAATCCGCCCGCCGTCTGGGTGAAGGCCACCTGTCCGGCCGGTGGGTCGCCTCGCAGGGCCATGATGTTCTCGATGCCGGCCTCCACCAGGCGATCGAGGACGCGGCCGATCTCGGCCTCGTCGGCGCCCACGCAGGTGAGGTGCGCCATCGCGCAAATGTGGGCCTCGCGCTGGATCCACTGCACCAGATCGACCGTCTTCTGTCGGGTCGAGCCGCCGGCGCCGTAGGTCACCGACACGAACGACGGTGAGAGATCCGACAGCTCGCGGATGGTCTTCTCCAGCGCCGCCACCCCGGCGTCGCTCTTGGGGGGGAAAAATTCGAAGGAGAAGACCCGTTTGCCGGGCGGGGTGTCGTGTCCGCGCGCCTCGAACAGCCGTCCAATCTTCACTAGGTGTCCCCGGCGATCCCGTCGCCGATCTTGTCCAGGCGGGCCAGGGCGAAATCGGCGTCGATGGTGATGGTCTCGCCGCGGCGTTCGGGCGCCTCGAACATGATGTCGTGGCAGATCTCTTCCAGGAACGTGCGCAGGCTGCGGGCGCCGGTCTTGCGGCGGATGCAGAAGTTGGCGATGCCGCGCAAAGCCCCCTCGGAAAAGCGCAGGTCGACGCCGTCCATCTTCAGCAGCGCCGTGTACTCGCGAATCACCGAATCAGGCGGCGCGGTCATGACCAGGAACAGATCCTCCTCGGACAGGGGATCCAGCTCGACCCGCACCGGAAGGCGTCCCAGGAACTCCGCCAGCAGGCCATAGTCCAGCAGCTCCTTCTCCGTCACGCGGCGGCTTTTCCCGCGCGTCGACTCGGCGCTGGAGCCGAAGCCGACGGTCTTGGGCTCGTCGGTCAGGCGCAGATCGGAGAAGGTGCCGGCGGCGATGAACAGCACGTCCTGGGTGTCCATCACCACGAAGTCGTGCTTGTTCCAGTGCTGGGTGACGTTCATGGGGACGAAGATCTCCCGTCCTTCCAGCAGCTTCAGCAGGCCCTGCTGGACCCCTTCGCCGCCGATGTCGCGCGAGCCGGCGCCGGTGCGCGCGCTCTGGGTGCGGCGGGCGATCTTGTCGACCTCGTCGATGAAGACGATTCCGCGCTGCGCCTTGTCGACGTCGTGATCGGCGCGGTGCAGGAGCTCGCCCACCATGACCTCGACGTCCTTGCCGTAGTAGCCGGCCTCCGTGTACTCGGTGGCGTCGGCGACGGTGAAGGGTACGTCCAGGCAGGTGGCCAGCGTACGGGCGATGTGCGTCTTGCCCGAACCGGTCGGCCCCACCAGCAGCACGTTCGACTTCTTGATGAGGCGTTTCTGTCCCGTCGTCTTCTGTTCGCAGCGCTTGAGGTGGTTGTAGGCGGCGATGGCGATGGTGCGTTTCGCGCGATCCTGGCCGACCACGTACCGGTCGAGGTATTCGAAGATCTGGCGCGGGGTCAGGATGGGGGAACGTTCGTTGACGCGGGGGTTCTGCTTCATGGGCGGGGGCCAGTATCCCACCGCCTTGGTGATCCCGCTAGAAGCGGGCCTGTTGTCTCCCGTTGTCTATAGCCAGCCGCCTCCAGCTACGATAGAAATCCGCCCCATGACCATTGCACGGCAAGCGATTATCGAAAGCGTTCTGGCCCGCGAAATTCTTGATTCGCGCGGTAACCCCACGGTCGAGGTCGACGTCACGCTGGAGTCGGGCATCATCGGCAGCGCCGCGGTTCCTTCCGGCGCGTCCACCGGCGAGCACGAGGCCCTGGAGCTGCGCGATGGCGACAAGAAGCGCTACCTGGGCAAGGGCGTGCGGAAGGCGTGCGAGAACGTCGGGTCGCTGCTGGGTCCGGTGGTCTGCGGGCGCGACGCCTTCGATCAGGCGGGTCTGGACGGCGCCATGCTGGCCGTCGACGGAACGCCCAACAAGGGCAAAGTCGGCGCCAACGCCATGCTGGGCGTGTCGATGGCGGTGGCGCGAGCGGCGGCCAACGAGCTGTCGGTGCCGCTGTACAAGTATCTGGGCGGGCCGGCCGGACGCGTGCTGCCGGTGCCGCTGATGAACATCATCAACGGCGGCGCCCACGCCGACAACTCGCTCGATTTTCAGGAGTTCATGATCGTCCCCAAGGGTGCGCCCAACTTTGCCGAGGCGCTGCGCGCCGGCGCCGAGGTGTTCCACACGCTGAAGAAGCTGCTCCACGACCGCAAGGCGTCGACGGCGGTGGGCGACGAGGGCGGTTTCGCCCCCGATCTGCCCGGCGCCGAGGCAGCGCTGTCGGTC
>DATLVT010000223.1:0-2313 GCA_035577105.1 Polyangia bacterium | reverse complement strand
GCCGGCGCTGGCGGGCGGGGCGATGCCCACGCGCGTGGCGGCGGCGAAGGTGGCGTCGTTGATCGCCGCCAGCGCATAACGCAGGTCGTATTCCACGGCGGTGCCGCTGTGGTTGTCGTCGCCGGTGGCGGTCCAGCCCAGCGTCAGGCTGCCGGTGCCGCGCCCCAGTTGCTTGAGGTCGGTGATGGCGGCCGGGGCGACGTCCAGCGTGGTGGCGCTGGCGTCGTTCGACAGCGGCGACAGGTTGCCGCCGTCGTCGCTGGTGCGCAGCATGAGGTGAACCAGCGTCTCGCTGGGAAGCCCGCTGACGGTGAAGGTCTGGTGCGTGCCGGGCTGGCCGGGCACGGGTGTGGTCAGCGTGGCGGCGCCGGCGAACGACGTGGCGTCGAGCGGGTTCAGACTCCAGCGCAGGTCATAGGCCTTGGCGGTCCCCTGCGTCCCGTCGTCGCCGGGGGCGGTCAGCGAGATTGTGATGGTGCCGGCGGTCGGTCCCTGGACGGCCGTCAGGTCGACGGTGGCGGCCGGGGGAACCTCGTCGGGCGTGGTGCCGCTGGCGACGTTCGACAGGGCCGAGACGTTGCCGCGATCGTCGGTGGCCTTCATCGCGACGTAGTACTTCACGCCGACGCCCAGGCCGGTCAGCGTCGCCTGCTGCACGGTGCGGGCGGGCGCCGGCACCGGCGTGGCGCCCGGTCCCAGTAGCGTCGCCGCCGCGAAGTTCGCGGTGGTGATGGTGGCGGTCGCATAACGAAGCTCGTAGCTGGTGGCGGCTCCGTTGCTGCCGTCATCGCCTGACGCCGTCCACTGCACGACCAGCGTGGCGTTTCCGATGCTGTGCCCACCGCCGCTGATCACCGTGAGATCGGTGATGGCGCCGGGCGCTTCGTCGCGGGTGCGCGCCGACGCCACGTTGGACAGCGGCGAGGTGTTGCCGTCGCGATCGACCGTCTTGAGGGCGACGTAGAGCTGTTGCTCGTTGGTCAGGCCGGTGATGACCGGGCGCTCGACGGTGCCGCCGGTCTGCGGGGCGGGCACGGCGATGGGCGTGGCGGCGGCCCAGGTGGAATCGTCGATGGGCTGCGGGGAGACGCGCAGGTCGTAATGAGCGGCCTTGCCGCCCATGCCGTTGTCGCCGGGCGCCGTCCAGGTCAGCTGCAGGCTGCCGCTGGCGCCGCTGTTGGTGGCCGCGGTCAGATCGGTCACGCGCCCCGGCGGAATGTTGTCGGCGGTGGTGCCGCTGGCGTTGTTGGAGATGGCCGCCGTGTTGCCGGCGCCGTCGGTGGCGCGCACGGCGAAGTAATACTTGGTGACGCCGGTGAGGCCGGTGACCAGCACGGTCTCCATCGCGCCCGCCGGCTGGGGCGCACTCACACCGGCGACGACGGTGGCGGCGTCCCAGTTGGCGGCGTTGATGCGTGCGGCGGACTGGCGCAGTTCATAGCGCGCCGCGATCCCCACGTTGCCGTCGGCGCCCGGCGCCGTGAAGGTCAGCGTGGCGGTGGCGGCGGTCATCCCGGCGACGGTCAGATCGGTCACGGTGGCGGGCGGCATGCCCGGCGTCGTCGCGCAGGCCGAGTTCGACACCGGCGAGGTGTTGGCGCGTTCGTCGAGGGCCTCGATCGCGAAGCAGTAGGTGGTCTCGGCCGACAGGCCGCCGGCGTCAAAGCGCTCCAGGTAACCGGCGGGATGCGGGGCCGGCACGCCGCCCACCGCCGTGGCCGCGGCGAAGGTCTGCGCCGTGATGGGCGCGGGGGCGCGGCGCAGGTCATAGCCGCTGGCGGTGCCGCTGCTGCCGTCGTCGCCGGGCGCCGTCCACGACAGGCGCAGCGTGCCGTAGTCGGCCGGATCCTCGTAAAGCTCCAGGTCTCCGAGCGCGGTGAAGTACTTGCCGTTCCACAGGCTGGTCCTGGTGGCGGTGATTCGCGCCGTCACCGCCGGCACGGCGCCCAGCGCCCATTCCTGCCAGCCGGTGGCGGCGACGAACGCGGTCTCGCTGACCACCGTCTGCCAGGCGCCGCCCGCCTGCGCTTGAACCTCAAGCTTGAAATCGGTGGGGAACAGATCGGTGTATCCGGCGCCGGCCCGCATTCGCAGCCGTCCCAGGCGGCGCGCGGCACCCAGATCGAACGTCACGAACATGGGCACTACCTGGGTGCTGCCCGGGCTGATCCAGACCGTGCTGTCGGTGGCGTCCAGCAGATTGCCAGCGCCGGTCTCCGGCGAATACGAACCGCTGGAGGCGGCGACCGTCATGGTCAGGGGCGGGCGCTGGGCGGGATCGACCGCGGCCACCTGCAGGTCGCTGACGGCCGC
>DATLVT010000222.1:0-2174 GCA_035577105.1 Polyangia bacterium | reverse complement strand
TTTCCATCGATCCCGCGCTGCTGGAGAAGACGATCCTGGTCGTCGATCCCGCCAGCGGTCGCCGCTGGACGCAGGCCCAGGCCTTCACAGAGATGTTCCGGGTCCTGCCCGGCGCCGCGCCGCTGGCGTTCTTCATGCGTCTGCCGCTGGTGCGAACCGTGGCGGTGCGGGTCTACGAACGGATCGCTGTCAACCGGACGCGTCTCTCGACCTGGCTGGGGCTGGCGGCGTGCGGGGTGCCGGGGGAGACGTGGACGGAGCCTGCTGGCCCCTCCCACGAGTCCTCCCCGATGCGACAAGAGCCGGGGCCGGATCTGGTTCGGCGTGCGCTTTCTCCGGCGGGCAAAGCCCGCCTCCGATCCGTTGGGCGGGAGGTGCTGGCGGTGTTCGCCCTGCTGGCGCTGGGCAGCGACGCGCTGGCGGCCAACCCGGCTGTGCCGGCGGCGCTGCAAGAGCTGCGTCCGGATTGGGTGGCCACGCTGGTCGGTTACACGGGCCTGCAGCAGGCGTGGACATTCTGGGCGCCTGACCCGCCTCTCGGCGATCGCATGGTCTTCGTCGACGCCCTGACCAACGATGGGCGGCACGTCGATCCGTTCAACGCCGCCGGCAGCCGCGTGCACGAGCTGCCGGTGACCGCCATCCCTGCGCGCCTGGGGCAGTCGGCCCTGTTCGCCGCGTACTCGGCGCGCATCCCCGAACGCTTCGTCTACCATCAGGCCTTTCTTGAGTGGGTGATGCGCACGCCAGGTGTTGCGTCGTTCGACGCCTGGGTGATCGACGATGAAAGTCCACCTCCCGGCGAGACCACCGCCCGCGGCGCGCGCCCGCGGGTATTCCTGCACCACGCGCCGCCACCATGACCGATTCGATGCCTTCATCGACGACGGGATCGACGCTGCGCCAGGCCTTGGTGCGCGCTTACCTGACGGTTGATCCGCGCAGCCTGGGGCTGGGGCGCATCGCCCTGGCGCTGGTGTTGCTGCTGGATCTGCTGCGCCGGATTCCGGGCCTTGGGCTCTGGTATTCGAACGACGGCCTCTTGCCCAACCACATGATGCTGTGGCGGCCGCCCACGCAGTGGATGTTCTCCCTGTTCTTTCTGGCGTCGTGGACCGACGAGGCCGCGGTGGGCTTCGTGATCTGCGGCCTTGTCTACCTGGCGTTGCTGATCGGCTGGCGCACCCGCCTTTTTCAGGTGCTGGCGCTGATCGCCCTGTGGAGCCTGCACAGCCGCGTGACGTTCGTCGAAAACGGCGGCGACTGGATGCTGGGCGAGCTGACGCTGTGGACGGCGTTCCTGCCGCTGGGGCGGCGGTTCTCGGTCGACGCGGTGCTGGCCGCCCGGCGAAGCCTGCCGTCGCCGCCGCCGCCGTCGTCAACTGACGGTCACGACGACGGAGCGGTGATCTCCGTGGCGGTGCTGGCGCTGCTGGTGCAGCTGGCCGTGTCGTATCTGTTCAACGCGCTTCACAAGGGCGGCATGACCTGGCGCCAGGGCTCCGCCGTTCACATGGTCCTGCATCAAGATCGGATGGTGACCGCCTTCGGCGTCTGGATGCGGCCGCACATGACACCTCTTCTGTCGCGGGCGCTCAGCTATGGCAGCCTGGTGATGGAGGGGCTGCTGCCGGCGCTGATCCTCAGCCCCTGGCGACAGACCGTGACCCGGCGCCTGGCCGTTGTTTTCATCATCGCCCTGCACGTCGGCCTGCAGCTGTTCATCAACGTCGGGGTCTTTTCGTGGACGATGATCGCCTACGGGCCGTTCTTGCTGACGCCCGCCGACTGGCAGGCGCTGGACACCCGGTCTTGGCTGGCGACGCTGGGCGGGCGCCTGTCGGCACGGACCGAGGCGCTGGTGGTCAGGATCAGCCGGGCTTGTCGACCGTCATCCACTCCCGCTCGCACTTCCACTCTCGCGGTAAACCCGGGGCCGGAGAGCCCCGCGGTCCAGCAGCTCCGCCGCCTGCTGACGCTGGCGCGCGAGGGGGCGGCGGCCCTGATGCTGGTGGTGCTGCTGACCGAGCTCTTCATCGGCAACCCGCTGCTGTCGACGAAGGTGCGCCTCTGGCAGCCGGGCTGGGTCAAGGCGCTGGTGGCCTACCCGCGCCTCATCCAGGCCTGGACCATGTTCGCCCCCGACGCGCCCACCGTCGACGAAACCGTGGTTG
>DATLVT010000221.1:0-12404 GCA_035577105.1 Polyangia bacterium | reverse complement strand
GTTCTGGGAGGTGTGGAGCGAGGAGAAAGCCGCGCAAGCCGCCTCGCCGTCGCCCCCCGAAGACGCCGTTCAGGAAGTCGCAAACGGTCAGGCGCCAGCGCCTCGCGAGATCGACCGCAGCGCTGGCTTCGGCCCCGAAGCGGCGCCAGCGCCCGAAGGCGACGTCGCTCGGTTGTACCTGAACCTCGGCCGGAAGGACGGCGCCGCCGAAAACGAGATCCAGGACCTGCTGGCGACCCACGCCGGCGTGTCGAGTGTGCTGGGCATGGACGTGATGAACACGCACACGTACATCAACGTCCCCACTGCCGACGCCGACCGCATCTGCGCCGCGCTGACCGGCAAGGAACTCGGCGCCCGCGAACTTGTCTGCGAACGCGCCAAACCCCGCCGACGCTAGCCAGCGGCAATCTGTCTGCGTTGCTCCAGGACCCGGCCGACCTGCCGGGTCGCTGGCTAGGCCAGGATCTCGCCGCCGCGCTGACTGGCCGCCAGGGTTCCGCACCCGGCGCCGATATCCTGACCGCCCGAATACCGCCGCACGACGGGGGCGCCCAGGGCGGCCAGGGCGTCGCGGAAGGCGGTCATTTCTTCGGGCGACGGCGGGCGATAGCGGCCGGTGTCGTCGCTGACGTCGATGAGGTTGATCTTCACCTTCAGTCCGGCCACCAGCGCGGCCAGTTCCTGGGCGTGCTGGACGCTGGTGTTGACACCGCCGATGGCCACGTAGGCGATCGTCACGCGCTGGCCGCTGACGTCGGCATAGTGCCGGATGGCCTCCATCAACTCGGGCAGCGCCCAGCGGGATTCGATGGGCATCAGCGAGCGACGTTCTCTTGAGTTGGGCGCGCCCAGCGACACGATCAGGCGAAAGTGGAGTCCCTCGTCGGTGAAGCGGCGAATGGCGGGCACGATGCCGGCGGTCGAGATGGAGATGGCCTTGGCGGAGATGGCTCCGCCCGCCGGATCCGACAGGACGCGCGCCGCCCGGATGACGTTTTCATAGTTGAGAAACGGCTCGCCCATGCCCATGAACACCACGCCGCGAACCGGGTGCTCGGCCTCGGCGGCGATGAGGCGCACCTGGGCCAGGATCTCCCAGGTCTGCAGGCTTCGGATTCCCCCCAGGCGTCCTGTCGCGCAAAAATCGCAGGCCAGCGCGCAGCCGACCTGCGAGCTGACACACAGCGTGTACTTCGCCGTCGGCAGCGCGGCCAGCGACGGCGCCAGGCCGGCCCGCCGGCGCTCTTTCAAGGCGCGCGCCGCCGCCGGATCCGGCAGCGGGATCCGCACCGCCTCGATGACCCGGTCGTCAGGAAGGCGAAACAGATACTTCACGAAGCCGTCGGCGGCCCGCCGGCGATCGACGATCTGCAGCTCCGGCCAGGCGGCCTGCTGGTTGATCTCGGCGGCCGCTGCCTTGCCCAGACCGCGCACGGTGTCGCACGAAATGTTCGCGCCGCCGTCACGGTGAACGACGGAGAACAGGCGGCGCGCCACCTCCGGCGCGACGCCCATCGGCGCCACGGCGGCCGTCATTCCCAGCAGATCGAGGTTGCGCAGGTTCACGGATTTTGAAACGGATCTTTCAGCTCGGGCGGCGTCGACGAGCGAGCGCGGGCCGGTTTGCCGTCGGCGCCCTTCGCCTCGTCGACCATGCCACCCAGCGCCCGCACGGCGTCGGCGCTGCTTCGCTTGCGTGTGTGCCCACCGGCGGCGGCCGGCTTCGTCCCCGTCGCAGCCGCCGCGCTGCCGGCCCCCGGCGTCGGCGCGGCAGCGCTGTTGTCGACCGTGCCCGGCGCGGCGTTGCCGGTGCCGCTGCCGGTGGCCGAGGCGGCTCCACCGGGCGGGGCCGTCGCGCCTGCGGAGGCCGCCGGCGCCGCGACTGCGCCGGCCCCCGGCGCTGGGTTCGCCGCGGGCGACGGGTCCGTCCCGGGTTCGGGCGCAGCGACCGTCGGTGGCGACGACCGGGAAGCGACCACGGCCGCCACGGCCACGGCGATCACCAGGGCGACCGCCACCACCGCGCCCACGATGATCTTGCCGCGCGAGGCCCCCGGGGCAGCCAGGCGCCCGGGGCGCTCCTCCAGCTCGTCGTCCCCGTACGCGTGCGCGTCCGGCACCGCCGACGAGCCGCCCAGGACCTCGGTGCGCGCGGCCCGGACGGCCGGATTGGGCGGGGCCAGCTCGGGATATTTCAGGCTGGCCCGCGGCGGGTACGGCCCCGACGCCTCGAACACCTCGCCGCCCGCCGAGCCCAGCGCCCGATAGAAAGCGTTCATGTCCTGCCAGCGCTTGTCGCGGTCCTTCTCCATGGCGCGCATGGCGATCGCTTCCACTTCATCGGAGATGGCCAGATCGGGACGGCGCTGGCGCGGCGGCACCACCGGCTCCAGCATGTGCTTGGTGAGGATCCCCATGAACGTGTCGGCGGTGAACGGAGCCTGACCCGTCAGCAGGTGGTACATGATGCAGCCGACGGCGTAGATGTCGACGCGATGGTCGGGCGTCTGTCCCTGCGCCTGCTCCGGTGACATGTACTCGGGCGTTCCGAAGATCATGCCGGTCTGGGTCAGGCGCGGGCCGTCCTCGTCCAGGTTGACCACCTTGGCGATTCCAAAGTCGAGCACCTTCACGAAGTCCGGGTGCCCTTCCCGCTGAATCAGGAAGATGTTCTCCGGCTTCATGTCGCGGTGGATGATGCCGTGATCGTGCGCGGCGCGCAGACCCTTGGCGATCTGCATGAGGATGGGACGCGCCCGCTCCCAGGGCAGCGGCCCCACGGTCTTGAGCAGGCGGCCCAGATCCTCGCCATCCAGATACTCCATGGCGATGTACACCAGGCCGTCCGGTGATTGACCGAAGTCGGAGATGTCGATGACGTTCTCGTGGCCGATGCGCGACGCGCTCCGCGCCTCCTGCAGAAACCGCGCGACCAGATCGGTGCGCCGGGTCAGCTCGGGAAACAGAACCTTGAGGGCGATCTTCTTGCCGATGAGGGCGTGCTCGGCCTGATAGACGACGCCCATTCCCCCCTCGCCCACCTTGCGCACGATGCGGTAGCGATCGGAGAGGACCCGTCCCAACAGGGGATCGGCGCCAGGGGGATCAGGTTCTCCGACGGGCATAGAAGAGGCCCGAATTTAGCACGCGCGGGCTGCCTACTCCATGGCGCGGGCCAGGTCGGTGTGCAGGTCGGACAGGGCAAAGCTCAGCAATGCCAGGGTTTCTTCGTCGGCGGCGATGGCCTCCAGCGACAGCGACGGCCGTCCGCCGCCGCGCGAGGCCAGGATGGCCGCCAGGGCGGCCGGCAGATCGGCCCCCGCCAGCAGGCCGATGACGTTGGCCCCGTCTCGCACGGCCGCCACCAGGGCGGCCAGGTCAAACCCGCGCGCGCTCTCCAGGGCGAAGTGCATGATCTCCTGGCGCAGCTTGCGCGGCAGCAGCCTTGAAACGCGGGCTTCGGCGGCGGCCGCGTCAGCGTCAGCCACCTGTGGGTGGTGGTAGTCGCCCACGAACTGGCGCACCACGCCGGCGACCATGGCGCCGCTTTGCTCCGGTGGATAACGCAGGACCAGATCCAGGTGGGTGGCCGCCAGACGCAGCGAGCGCCCGGCCGCAAAACGGACCGCGCCCGGCCCCAGATTGACGATCTCGGCGCCCACCACCACGGTGGGTGGCGTGCCCGGCTCGGCCATCAGCGGCGGCGACCCCAGCGATGATGGGGAAGGCCGTTTGACGTACAGATCGAACTCCGTCACCCCCAGCTGCGCCGCGATCGGATCGACCAACTGGCGCACAGGGTGGCCGCGCCCGACGCGCTCGCCGCGCGAAAGGTTGTGCTGTTTCAGATCCGGCGGCCCCTTGACCAGCACCGGTCCCAGCAACCGAAAGATGTTTCGAACCCCCGGCAGCAGGCCGGGAGGGAACGCCAGGTCGTCGGCTTCGCTGCTGGCCAGCGCCTGCAGTGACCGGCCGTCAGGTGGCGGCGCGGCCCAGTCAGCCACGGCCTGGACGGCGCCCTGATCGCCGGCGACGGCCGCCAGCAGCTGCGCCGCCGACGCGGCGGCCGCCGTCTTGCCCCGCCATTCCAGGATCGCCGCGGTGGCGCGCAACGTCTCGATGGTCAGATGTCCGGCCTGGATCTCGAAGCGCATCACCGACAGCGCGTGATCCAGCAAGGCGCGCCGTCCGGAGAAGTCGTGCGTCCGTTCCAGGTGGCGGGCCAGCTCGGAGATGGCAGCCAGATCCCGCGGCGCTTCGTCGACGGCGCGTCTGAAGTGCGCGCCGGCCTGGCGAACGTCGCCGGCCCGCTCCCACAGTTGGCCCAGGCGCACCAGATACGCCACACGCGTCGGCGGGTCCAGGTCCTGCCCCTGCTCGATGAGCCTATCCGTGACCACCACGGCGTTCTTGATCTCGCCGGCGCTGGTGTAGAGCTCCGACAGGCACGCCAGCGCCTCGCGGTTGGTGTTGTCCAGCTGCAGGACACGCGCGTAGGCGCCGATGCCGCGCTTGGTGTCGGGCAGTTTCTGGGTGTAGATGCGCCCCAGGCGCAGGAAGATCTCGCGCAGCCGCTCGGGCGCGCGTTCGGTGCGCGCCCGGTTGATGTAAAGCTCCGCCGCCTCGGCGAAGGCCCCTTCCTCGTATTGCAGGTCGGCCAGTCGCGACAGGGCCCGTCCATGTTGCGGTTCCTTGTGCAGGATGGCCGCCAGCTCGGCGCGGGCCGCCGCCCGATCGCCCAGCTTGCCGTACAGGAGATCGGCGCGGGCCAGCCGCAGGGCCGAGATCTCGAACGGGTTGGTGGCCACGGCGATGCGCGCCGCCAGCAACTCGACCACCCGGCCATAGTCGCCGGCCTCTTCCCACACGATGCGCAGTCGTTCAAAGGCGTGCTGGTTATCGGGGGCGATGGTCAGCACCTGGCGCAGCAGGCTGATGGCGCGCGACGGATCGTCGGCGCCGCGCGCCAGCACCACGCGCGCCGCGAACAGAACGGTCGCCGCGCGGTGCGCCGGCACGCGCAGCACGGCCGCTTCGCGTTCGCAAAGGTCAACCACGTCGCGCCACGACGAACCATCGCCCAGCAAGCCGCGCAGGCCCGCCAGGGCGGGCAGCGAATGAGGGTCGTGCGCCAGGGCGGCCCGCAGCAGCGTCTCCGCCTCGGCGGGGTGACGCCGCAGTTGCAGCGATTGGGCCACGCCCACCAGCGCGGCGGCCGCCGATCGCGGCATGCCCGGGCCCTCGCCGCGGGCGATCCGCTGGGCCAGGGCCTGCGCGGCGCCTACCACCTCGCCCGGCGTGTGATCATCCTGCGCCAGCACGGCGTCCAGGGCGCGCGCCGCGATCATCAACCCGGGCGGCGGGCTGCCACGGCGTCCGATCCCGGAGGCCATCGCTTCGCGAATCAATCGACCGGCGCGCTTGCCGTCGCGCCGCCCTTCATCCAGCAGCGCGGCCAGGTAGAGAGTGGGCGCGGTGGCGATCGCCTCGTGGGGCGGCTCGGTCTCCAGGCGATCGACCAGCTCGCCCCAGCGACCAGCCTGGGCCGCTTGTAACCAACCATCCAGGCGGGCGTCGATGGCGCCGTCGGCGGCGCGACCGAGGCGCGCCTGGCCGCGACGGGCGTCGGCCGAGAACGGCCCGCCCCGCAGTCGATCGTACAGCGCCGCCGCCGCATCGGGCTCGCCAACCTGTTCGCGCGCCTCGGCGACCAGCAAGGCCTGCGCGTCGCTGGCGCCCGGATCGACCACGGCCAGCAACGCCTGGGCCCGTTCCGTGGGGCCAGGGCCCGTGGCCGCCAGCTGGCGCAGCAGATCGCGTGCCGGCGCCCAGCCGGGGTGGCGCGCCAGCAGCGCGCGGGCCAGCTCGACGGCGCGCAGACGGTTGCTGCCCTGGATCAGCCACTCCACCGCCTGGAGCTGCGTCTGTCGTGATGCTTCCCGATCCGCCTCGGTCGCCCCGGAGGGCACGCCGCTGCCGCAGGCCCACAGCGCGCTGGCCATCGCGTCGGCGCGATGCGCGCCTTGCAACATCAGCAGTCCAAGGGCGATCGGGTGATCGGGAATCACCGCCAGCACCTGCTCCAGCGCCTCGCAGCGGGCGTTTCGTTCCTGCAGGGAAGCAGACGCCGGCAGCCAGGCAGTGCCGGAGCCGGCCAGCGCGCGGCGCAGAAGCAGCGTCGCCCGGGTATCGGCGTCGCCGCCGGCGTCGTCGGCGGGCAGCGCCGTCGCTGCCGACGGCTGCGCGGGCGACGAGGTCGCGTCGGAGGGACGCAGCTCGTCGATGCGCTCGCGCCAGGCCGGTCGCAGTCCGCTGACGGGCCAGGCCTCGATGGCCGACGACAGCGCCTCCGCCGCGGTCGCACCGTCACCTTCCGCCCAGGCGGCCGCCGACAGCTTCCAGAAAGCCAGCGAACGCGGCGCCGTCACCATCGCCGCCCGCCAGGCCGCCGTCGCCGCGCCGTCGCCATCGCCATCGTCATCGCCATCGCCGACATCGATGCCGTCGCTCCGAGGTTCGGGCGCCGCCGTCTCCGCCAGCGCCCACGCGGCGCTCGCCGCCCGCGCGGCATCGTGCCCCGCCCACAGGCGCAAGGCGCGCGCCCTTCGCGTGCGATCGATCGTCGCCTCGCCCAGCGCCTGCGCCGCCAGCGCCAGCGGAACGGCGTCGGACGCCGCAGACAGCGCCTCTTCCAGGATCGCCAGCGCGTCACCCGGCGCGCCGAGCGCGACCAGCGTGCGGGCGTGACGCAAGGCCAGCAGGCTGCGTCCGCTCGCCTCGGGCTGGTCGGCGGCGACGGCCGCAAAAAGCTGGTCCACCTCGGCGCGATCGACGACGTCCACCGGAACGGAACCGGGGCCGGCGCCCGGCGTCGCCTGCTCCAGCCTGTCCCGTCGCAACGTCGGCGAGCCGCCGGCCTGCGCCGCGTCGGCCAGAATCTGTCGGGCCCGCGCCTTGTCGCCGCGCCGTCGGGCCAGGCGCGCCGCCCAGCGCGCCACCGACACCGCCAGCGCCGACGGCGGCAGCGCGCCCAGGATCTCCTCCAGCGCCGCCCCCGCTCCCTCTTCGTCGTCGACGGCCAGCCGCGCGGCATCGGGCAAACGACCGACCGCCGCGCCCAGGGTCAGCCCGCCCAGACGGGCCGCCACGAACCGCTGCTCCGCCGCGGAGGCGGCATCGCCGGCCACGCTGTTGAACCGTGCCGCCATGGTCATCAGCGCCGCCCCCAGATGTCCGCCCACGGCGTAGGCCGCGTGCTCCAGCGCCGGCGCCGCGTCGGCGGGCGAATTGCGCCGGATGGCCAGCTCGGCTTCGGCCATCGAGCGCGCCACGCCGGCCGGCATGGCCGCGCTGGCCTTCTCACCACGGGCCAGCGCCCACTCCGCCTGCACGCCACGGTAAAAAGCCCGCTCGTCACCGGTGGCGGCGTCCACCAGCCGACCGAGGGCGGCGAAGGCCCCGTCGCGATCGCCGCGGGCCTCCAGCAGGCGAAAGCGCCCGCGCCGCGCCGCTGGATTGTTCGGCTGCAAGATCAACGCGTCGTCGTACAGCCGAAGCGCATCGTCCGGATCGCCGGCCCGTTCGGCGGCCCGCGCCGCCGCCAGCGTCAGGTCGGCCTGCTGGGCCGCGGTGTCGGCGACGCTCAGCTGATCGACCAGCTGGCGGCCAAAGCCTTTCCAGTACGCCGCCTGCGGTGGCTCGGGCGGCGGAATCGTGTCGGGCACGGTGACCAGCGCGCGCAGATCACCCCGCCAGGGATCGGCCGCCATCTCGGGCAAGGGATCGACCACCAGCGACACCGGCCCTTCGGACGGCGGCTCGCTGGCGAACTGGCTCTCTTCGGCGTCGACCGACGCGACGATCGATTCGTAAATACCGGAGGCGGGCCCCTGCGCAAAGTCCTCGGCGACCGCCGCCGCCAGCTGCGACTCGCTGGCCACGATGGTGGTGGGGGTCTCGACAAACGGGTTCTCTTCGCTGGGCGTGGCCCCCTCGGTGGTGATGGGAAGCTGGGCGTCCCAGGCCGCCAGCTCTGATTCCCATTCGCTCTCGTCGACGGGAAAGGGCGGCACGGGGCCCTTGGGCTTTTCCGCGTCGCTCATGATCAGCCCGCCACTCCGCCTGCTTCGACCCGCAGCTCCAGATAGGCCACGTCCAGGGCGAACCGCAACAGCTCCATGGCGGACGAACTGGCCCGCAGTTCCGTCGCTCCCACCACGACGCCGTGAGCATTGGCCGCCACGCGCGCCGCGGCCGCGACATCGCCACTGATCACCAGCCCCAGACGATCGGCGGTGCCCAGGGTGCCGCGCCGCCAGGCTTCGACGTCACTGGCCTCGAAGGCAAAGCGCGACGCCTGCAGCGTCAGCGTTTTCCGGTCCTTGCGCGACAGGACCTTACCCAGTGCTTTCACGGTGGCGGCCGGCGCCGCGGCCCCCGGACCGGCGCCGCCAGACGCGCCGGCGATGGCCCCGGCGGCGAGAAAGAGGTGGCGAAGGTCGTCGCTCTCGCCACCCGCGCCCAGGCGATCCAGCACCGTGGCCCGCTGGCGCAGCAAACCAAGGGCGCGACCAAATCGAAAACGGGCACCCGCCCCACCGGCCAGCGCCGACCGATCGAAGACCAGCACCGGATCGGGCAGCTCCAGCGCCACCACGCCGGCATCACCCTGCTCTCCCAGCGGCTGCGGCGAGGCGTAGCAGCTAAGCCCTTCCACGCCCAGCGCCACCGCCGCCGCCTCGACCCAGCCCAGGCGCGGTTCACTGCCGGGCGCCACCCGGTTCTGTCGCGACAGGCCCAGACGGCTGATGGCCGGTCCGTCCGGGCGATGCAGCTCGGCGACGGCCGCGGCGATCACCGCCCAGATCTCCGACAGAAAACCCGACGTCTGGGGCAGCGCCAGCCGGTCCCAGAAGGCGGTGGCCGACAGCCCGGCCCCCAGGCGCCGCCGCGTCTGCGGCACGTCTGGAGGCTCCGCCCCCTCGCCCAGCAGCGCCAGCACCTGGGCCACCGGCGCCACCGCTTCGCTGGTGGCAGGCGGAGCAGGCGCCGTCGCCTCGCGATCGAGAAATTCTTTGAGACGCTGCAGGCGCGCCAGGTCCAGCGGGTCGCCGGCCAGCGCCTGCCGCAGCTCTGCAATCTCGCGGGCGATGGCCCGCGCCCGCCCGGGCGCATCGCCCAGCGATTCGTACAGCGTCACCAGGGCGCGCGCCCCATCGCCCAGCGGATCAAGATCGGCGGCCAGGCGAAACGACTGGGCGGCACCGCTCTGATCCAGCGCCTGGTCACGCAGCAATGCGCCGATGCGTAGGTACAGCTTGGCCTTGGCCGCCGGCTCGGTGGTGGCCTGGTCCCAGGCCCGCAACGCGCCCAGGGCCCCACGCCAATCGCTGACCCGCAGCAACAGATCGACCAGCCGTTCGCGCGGCCGCGGATCAGCCGGCGTCAGGGCCGCGGCGTGCTCCAGGATCTCCACGGCGCGCCCGGCGTCTTGCAGCGTCTCGTACGACGCCGCCAGATCCAGGCGGGCCTGGGCGGCCAGCTCGGCGTCGCGGGCCACGGCCACGTATCGCTCCAGCAGGCGGGCGGCATCGCGCGGTGACGGTTCGGCGACGGCCAGCGCCGACAGCTCGGCAAGCGCCTCTTCATGATAGGGCACGATCTTCAAGATTCGCTTGAAGTCTGCGATGGCCCCGATTCGGTCCTGGCGACGGTGCAGGCGGTGACCGGCCCGGTCCAGCAGCAGCGGGACCCGATCGGCGTGTCCGGCCGGCAGCAAGGACAGCCGGTGGGCCAGCAACCGCTCGTAGTCGGCGGCCCGTTCGGGAGCGTCCAGATTGGCCGTCAGCAGCGCCGTCAAGCGGGTCGTCGCTTCCTGATCATCCGGGCGCTCTTCCAGGACGCGCCAGCCAAGGGTGATGGCCTGGGCTGGCTGGCCGGCCTGCTCGAACTGGCGCGCGCTCTCGGCGAACAGGGCCACCGCGCGCGGCCCCTTGGCCAAGGTGGCCAGGCGGGCCAGAGCGCGGGCCTGCCCGAGCGCATCGCCCGCGGTCTGGGCGATGCGACGCACGCCTTCGATCGCTTCAACACACTCGGCGTCGTGGGCCAGCACCCGACCGAAACCGTCCAGCGCCTCGCCCAGGCGCCCGCCCATCTCGGCGTCGACGGCCCGTTCGATGTCCAGGGCCATTCCCAGGGCGCCGCCCGCCGCCGCCGCCCGGGCCGCCCGCGCCGCCGAAAGCCCCACCAGCTCGGGGGCCGGCGGCGGCGGCACCGGCAGGTCCGTCAGGCCCTGCTGCAGCACGGGCGCGTCGGGAGATTCGCGCCAGGCCAGGGCCTGCACCCACTGGGCATCTTCTGGTTGCCCCATGCGGGCGCGCGCCGCCGCCCGCGACAGCAGTGGCAACAGGACGCCAGAGCGATCGTCGGCCGCGCGCACCAGCGCCAGCAGCGCTCGTCCCACCGCCCCGGCATCGTTGGCCCGCACCGCCACCATCCACGACCACAGCGCTTCGTCGACGGCGTCGGTCGGCGCAGCGGCGGCGCCGGCGGCACCGGGGCGGACCGAGGCGCTGAGCGGGCCCGCCGCTTCGCCGGCCGCCATGGCCAGAAAGTCACCCTCGCGTCGCAGGGCCGCCGACAGCAACGGCAGGTCGCTCGACAGCGTCGCCACCGCCTGGAAGGCGCTGACCAGCTCGGTGATCGGCGCACCGGCCACGGCAGCGGCGCAGCGCAAGGCCCCCAGCGCGGCGTCCAGCGTCGGCGATGTCGCCAGCACCTCGCGAAAACGCCCGGCCGCCGCCGGCTCGTCTCCCTGCCGCTCCAGCGCCTCGGCCAGGGCCAGCGCCTCGTCCGGCGAGCGCTCGCCCTCCGGCAGCGGCTCGGACAGCAGGCGCGCCTCCCAGTCCGCTCGCCCGGCGGCGCGCGCCACGTCCAGGCAATAGGCGCGGGCGAATCGATCGCCGCCGGCGCGCAACGGCTGCAGCACCGTCAGCGCCCCTTCGCCCCGCCCCGCCGCGGTCAGCACAGCCGCCAGCCGAAAGCGCAGGGCCCGCGCCACGGCGCCCCCGGCCGCCCGCGTTTCCGCCGTCGCCAGCTCGGCGGCCAGAGCATCGGCGCGGGCCTGGACGCGATCCTCGGCGGGGAAGGCCGGATCGGCCAGCAACGTTTCCAGGCCGGCCGCCGACAGGTCGGTCGGATCGTCCTGCATGGCCTGGCGATACAGCTCGCGCGCCTGACGGCGATCGTCATCGCTGTGCGCGTGGGCGGTGACCAGGCGAGCCGCCTCACCGCGCAGCGCCGCCGCCAGCGTGTCGTCGCCGGCGGCCTCGCCCAGCGCCTGCAGCGTCGCCACGGCAGCGGTGGCGTCCGCGGTCGTCTCGGCGGCAGACGCGCCGCTGGTGTTGCCGGCCGCCACCAGCAGGTCCAGATCGAAAAGCCGCGCCAGCGCCCGCACGCGGGCCGGCTCGTCGATGGACCCCTGGGAACCCTGCGGACCCTGCTGGGCCGCCTGGCCGGCCAGCGCCACCAGCTGCCGCTGGTGGACCCGCGCCCGCCTCGGATCGCGGAGCTCGTCGCGGCACAGCGCGACCAGCGCTTCCAGCAAGGCCCGGCGCCGCTCGCGATCGCCGGCGGCGGGCGCGGGCGCGCCGGCCAGCTCGGCCTCGAAGACGCTGGCCAGCTCGGCGCCGCGGCCGCCTGCCCGAAGTTTTTGCGCCAGCGCCTCGACCGCCGGACGGTAGGCGGGGGCCACCGCCAGCGCCCGGCGCATCAAGGCCTCGGCCCGCTCTCCCTGCGCCAAAACGCCGTCGGCGATGGCGGCCGCGCGCAAGAAGGCCTGCGCCCGGGCGATGGCGCCACCGGTCTCGCGCTCGCCTTCGCTCTCGAACGACGCCGCCAGCGTGGTGCCGTCGCCGATGCGCGCGCGCAACACCGTCAGCGCGGCCTGCACCCGCGGGTCCGAGACAGCCAGCTCCGGGTGCACCTGCAGCATGGCCAGCGCGTCGTTGACATGCCCCTGGCGGGCCAGCACCTCGGCGTGGCGCACGACGATCTCTCGCCGCAGCGGGTTCGGCGCGCCGCCAACCGTCTCCGCGCAGAGGTCGAACACCTCCTCCAGGAGATCGCCGCGATTCAACTGATCGGCGATGTCGGCCAGCTCGACGGCCAGCACGGTGTGGCCAGGGGTCAGGCTCAGCGCCTCGCGGAAAGAAGCGAACGCCGCCAGAGGATCATCCAGGTCGGCGCGGAACAATCGTCCCTGCTCGCGCAGCAGCGCCGACGCCACCGTCACGGCTGGCTGCTCGGTGGCCAGCGTGCGGCGCGCCAGGTCGCCCAGGGCCGCCGCCCGCACGCGCGGATCCCTGGCCCGGGTCAACGCCTCCAGCTCTTGTTCCAGCGGG
>DATLVT010000220.1:0-3110 GCA_035577105.1 Polyangia bacterium | reverse complement strand
CTTGCACGTGGCGCGTGTGGAGGCCATCGCCGCCGGGTCGGGGGCCGACACCGTGGAGCTCACCGTGCGCGGCGGCGGCCGAAAACGGCGGCTGGCGTTGACGGCGCCCGCCGTGCTGTCGGTGGTGGCCGCGCCGCAGCTGGGCGCCACGGAGCCGCTGCTGCCCATCGGCGGCGTGATGAATCCGGACATCATCGAGACGCTGTCCCTGTCCGATCCCGAGGCGACGGTGGTGCGACGCCGCACCGAGCACCTGGGGCGCCCCGAGCTGGTCGAGCGCAACACCGTCACGGTGTCCAGCGCCGCCGCGCTGGTGGCGGCGCTGACCGGCGCCAAGACCGGCACCAAGACCGGCACCAAGACCTGAGAGCTCAGCCCGGGGCGGTCTCCGGCGCCGCGGCCACCTCGGGGATCAAAGCTTCCAGCCGTTCGCGCTGGTTCAGCGACGGATCATCCAGCACCCGTTCCAGCAGGCGTTCCAGCACCACGCCGATCTGACGGCCAGGACCGATGCCCAGCACGCGCATCACATCCTGGCCGTTGACGGCAAGGTCGGTGACCCGCAGCGCGGCGTCCGCCGCCGCCACCTCGCCGATGCGGCGGCGCAGCTCGCCCAGCTCGACGTCGGGATCTTCGTCAAAGCCGCGGCCAGCGATGTCCCCTTCGCGCAGGGCAAACAGATCGCTCACGCCGCCGCCCTCCCCAACGCGACGGACAAAGCGGCGAACCGTGCCGTCGCTCCAGTCGGGCGTATAGAAGAACATGTGGTTGGCCACGATGGCCACCACCCGCGCCCGCTCGGCCGTCGACAGCTTCAGCCGGCGGCAGATGGCGTCGGCCATCTCGGCGCCCACGTATTCGTGCTTGAAGAAGCTGAACTCGCCGGGCGCCCCCTCGCGTGGCTGGCGGGCGCGCGGCTTGCCCACGTCGTGAAGGAGCGCCCCCAGCCGCACGATGGCGTCGCCGCGCGTGTTGTCGACGACCGCCAGCGTGTGGTTGTAGACGTCGAACTTGTGAAACCGATTCTGGACCACGCCCACGCCCTCCAGCAATTCGGGCATCACCTCGCCCAGCAGCCCCGTGGTGCGCATCAGCTCCAGCCCGCGCGAGGGGCGCGGCGCCGCCAGCATTTTCAACAGCTCGTCGCGGATCCGCTCGGCCGAGACCTTGCGAAACACGTCCAGCGTCTCCGGGATCGCCGCCAGCGTGGGGGGATCGATCTCGAACTCAAGCTGCGCCGCCTGGCGAACGGCGCGCATGGGGCGCAGGCCGTCCTCCCGAAAACGAGCCACCGGATCGCCGACGGCACGCACCAGCTTGCGAAGAAGATCACCCTGTCCGTCGAACGGATCGGTCAATCGTCCGTGCACGGGATCCAGCCCCACCGCGTTCATGGTGAAGTCGCGCCGGGCCAGATCCTCGTCCAGCGACGACACATACGTCACCGACGAGGGCCGCCGCCCGTCGATGTAGGCGCCTTCGCCCCGAAAGGTCGTCACCTCGACCGACCGGCGCGGTGACGCGTCGGTGAGCACGGTGACTGTCCCGTGCTGAAGGCCGGTGGGGATGGCGAACCCGCCGCCGAACAGGGCCAGCACCTGCTCCGGGTGGGCGCTGGTGGCCACGTCAAAATCGGCGGGCGCCCGCCCCAGCAACAGATCGCGCACCCCGCCCCCGACCAGGTGGGCCTGGTACCCGGCCGCCACCAGACAGCGACACAGGGCCAGCACGTCGTCGGGAATCCGCGCCAGATCGATCATTGACGAACCTTGCATGGCTGAACCTGGCATCGCCGCATCTGACATCGCCGAAACGTCTCACTCACTCCGTGGTGCCGTCCAGCGTGGCCAGCGCCAGGGCCGCCGCGCACTGCTCGGCCTCTTTCTTCGATCGGCCGCCGGCTCGGCCGTATTCCTTGCCGTCGAGAAAGATGGCCACCTGAAATCGCTTGTCGTGGTCGGGACCGTCCTCGCCGACCACCTGATACTGCGGCGTCGACTGCAACAGCGCCTGCGAGCGCTCCTGCAGGCGCGACTTGTAATCCGAGCGCGCGTTCTTCTCCGCCTCTTCCAGGGCCCGCCCGAACAGCCGTTCGGCCACCTTGCGGGCGACGGCGAACCCTCCGTCCAGGTAGATGGCCCCGATCAGCGCCTCCAGCGCGTCCGAAAGAATGGACGGCTTGCGCCGGCCGCCCGCCTGATCCTCCCCGCGCCCGAGGAAGATCCACTGGCCCAGGCCCATCGCGTCGGCGGCCTTGGCCAGGCCCGCCTCGCTGACAATGGCGGCGCGGGTCTTGGACAGCTCCCCCTCCGACCGCAGCGGAAATCGTTTCATCAGGAGATCGCTGACCACCAGGGCCAGGACGGCGTCGCCCAGGAACTCCAATCGTTCGTTGTCGGTTCGTCCGGGCTCGTGCTTCTCGTTCAGCCACGACTTGTGCGTCAACGCCGACTCGCACAACCCCACGTCGGCGAACGCGTAGGCCAGCTGAGCTTCCAGCGCGGCATAGGCACGCTCGTCAGGTGGCGGGGTCATGGCCTATTAGTACCACTGGCCGCCGGCCGTGGCAGGCGGGCGGCGGGAACTCTTAACGGCGGTTGCCTTTTCTCTAGGACATTTTGCACGCCTGCGGTATTCGGCTTTCATGGCGACGGGAAAGGGCGTTTCGCCGGTAGGCGTGAGCCTGGGGGCGCTGTTGCTGGCGGGGCTGGCCTGTTCAGAGCCGTTCGTGGGTGACACCGGCATCCGGCGGTTTGGTTTCGACATGTGGGACGTGCACTGCCCCAGCGGGTTGCGCGTCCTGCTCGAAAAGGATTCCGCCGCCAAGGTGGTCGGGATCGTCACCGTGGTGGGCGCCGGCTCCGCCGATGATCCGCCCGGCCAGGAGGGACTGGCCCACTTCGTCGAACACCTGGCCTTTCGGGCCCGCCATCGGGGCGGCCCGCCGGTCTGGGACGACCTCAGTCGTCTGGGCGCCAGCGGCGTCAACGCGTTCACCGAATTCGATTCAACGACCTATCACGAATACGCGCCCAAGGATCAGCTGACCGCGCTGCTGCAACTGGAGAGCGATCGCTTCTCGGACCCGATGGAAGGGATCGATCAGGCGA
>DATLVT010000219.1:0-3275 GCA_035577105.1 Polyangia bacterium | reverse complement strand
GGTGCAGATCACCAACCCGACCGGCGCGCTGGCCCTGACCAAGTAACCGACCGCGCGCCTCCGAGAATCTCGCCCCAGGCGTCCTGCGCGCCTGGGGCGCATTCTCACGAATGCCATGGCCGGTGTCGTGTCGCGGCGGCTTACAGGGGATGGATGGCCCGCCCCGGAGCGTGTCACTTGACCTGGCCAGAAAGGTACCTCACCTTCCCGTCTGTAAGATCAGTTCAGGCTGCGGGTGGTTGGACCGCACGGGCCCCGTGACAAGGAGAGTGATCCATGACCGTTCGCCCTGCTTTGTTGTTGGCCTTCGTGTGCGCAGCCTGCGCGGCTGATCCTGCGGAGCTGCCCGCGGAATCGAACCAGTTCGGCAGCGTCGGTCAGGCGCTGGCGCCACTGTGGACCGGCACGTGGGCTGTCTCTCCGCAGAGTAGCGGGACCACTTTCAACGGCCAGACGCTGCGGCAGATCGTTCACACCAGCATCGCGGGCTCGGCCGCGCGCGTGCAGCTTTCCAATCTTTTCGGAAATCAATCTGTGGTGATCCGGGACGTGCACATCGCCCAGCGCACGTCGGGATCGTCCATCAACACCGCCAGCGACCGGGTGGTGACGTTCGGTGGTCAAACCCAGGTGACCATCCCGGTCGGCGGCCTGGCCGTCAGTGATTCCGTCGCCTTTGCCGTCTCGGCGCTGTCCGACGTCGCGGTCAGTATCTTCCTGCCGCAGGCGACCGGACCGGCGACGTCGCACGGGCAAGGATCGCAGACCAACTACATCGCCACGGGCGACGTCAGCGCCAATGGCACCCTGTCAGGCGCCGGGACCACGGGCAGCTATTTCTTCCTGACGAACCTGGACGTGCAGAACACCTCGTCGCTTGGCGCGGTGGTGACGCTGGGCGCGTCGATCACCGATGGCTTCGGCTCGTCCTTCGATGCCAACCGGCGCTGGCCGAACGATCTGGCGGTGCGGCTGGTCAACGCCGGGGCGGTGGTCGGCGTCCTCAATCAGGGCATCAACGGCAACCGGCTGCTGGCGGACAGCGGCGGTCCCAGCGCGCCGCACCGCTTCGACCGGGACGTGCTGGGGCAGCCCGGCGTGCAGTGGGTGATCTTCTCCGACGATGCCATCAACGACCTTGGTTCCAGCAATCCGCCCACGGGCGATCAGCTGATCACCGCGATCTCCGGGTTGATCACCCGCGCCCACCAGGCGGGGATCAAATTCCTGTGCTCGACGCTGACGCCGTTCCAGGGCTCGGGCGGCTGGACGACGCAGGGCGAGACCGGGCGCGGACAGATCAACACCTTCGTGCGCGGCGCCAGCAGCGGTTGCGACGGCGTCGTCGATCAGGACGTGGCCACCCACGATCCCGCCAACCCCACCCGCTTCCTGCCCGCGTTCGACACCGGCGATCACCTGCACCCCAACGACGCCGGCCTGCAAGCGATCGCCAACGCCGTCAACCTCAGCTTCTTCGGTGTGACGCCGCCGGCCGAGGGACCGTTTGGCGGCACGGCGGCGGCGATCCCCGGCACCGTGCAGGTCGAGAACTATGACACCGGCGGGCAAGGCGTCGCCTACAACGTCAGCACGGTCAACGGGACGGCCAACAGCTATCGCACCGACGGCGTCGATCTGGAGAACACCAGCGACACCGGCGGCGGCCTGAACATCGGCTGGACGTCGGGCGGACAATGGTTCCGTTACACGGTCAACGTGGCGACCGCCGGCGCTTACAATGTTGCCTTTCGCGTGGCCTCGGCCACCGCCGTGGGCAGCAACGGCGGCAGCCTGCATCTGCAAAACGCGGCCGGGACCAACCTGACCGGGACGGTCAACGCGCCAGGGACCGGCGGCTGGCAGACCTGGACGACGGTCAACGCGACCGCCACCCTGCCAGCCGGACAGCAGGTGCTGACCGTCTTTCAGGACACCGGCGGCTATAACCTGAATTCGCTGACGTTCACCGCCGTCACGTCGGGCGAGGCGCCGTTCGGCGGCACGCCGTGGCCGATTCCCGGGACGATTCAGATCGAAAACTATGACGTGGGCGGCGAAGGCGTCGCGTACCACGACAACGACACGGCGAACTCGGGCGGCAAGTACCGGACAGACGGTGTGGACATCGAGACCACCGGCGACACCGGCGGCGGTTTCAACATCGGCTGGACGAACGCGGGCGAGTGGTTGAAGTACACCGTCAACGTGGCCACCGCCGGGACGCGGACTGTCTCGTTCCGCGTCGCGGCGGCGGCGGCGGTGGGCACCACCGCCGGCCGCATCCACATCCAGACACCGTCGGGAACCAACCTGACCGGCACCATCAACGTGCCGGGGACAGGCGGCTGGCAGACATACACCACGGTCACGGCGAACATCACGTTGCCGGCCGGTCAGCAAATCCTGGAGCTGTTCGAGGAAACGGGCGGCTTCAACCTCAACGCCATGACCTTCTGAAAAAAGCTGCCTGTTGGAACGGCGACGGCCGTATGTTTCCCTCATGCCTCGCCTTGTGTCGCATCAGGTGCTTCTGGCGTTCACCATCGCCACCGTCGTTCTGGGCAGCGCGTGCAGCAGCGACCCGTCGGTCGTCAAGGGCAGCGGCGGCAGCAGTGGCAGTGGAACCGGCGGCGCGGGGACAGGCGGCAGCAGCAGCGGCGGCAGCAGCGGCAGTGGCGGCGCGGCGCCGGGGACGGGCGGCGCCGGCACTGGTTCGGGAGGCACCATCGCCGGTAATGACGGCAGCGCCGATGTGGCCGGCGACGTCGGACCGTCTTCGGGAACGGGCGGGTCGACGTTGCCCGATCCCGGCAGCGAGGGCGACGGTGACCGCACCCTGAACCCGCCCTTCATGCCCGACAAGCTGATCGGCACGCCGGCGGCGGGTGTTCCCCGCGGCCGGTTTGCCAACTTCACCGTCAGTGGCACGGACAGCCAGATCTACAAAGGCGTCACCGGCAACTACACGCGCGCCGTGCGCGTCTACGTGCCGATGCAGTACATGCCAGGAACGCCAGCGCCGTTCATCGTCACCCAGGACGCCATGGGCCAGGACCAGTTGCCGAACGCGCTCGACAATCTCATCAGCATGAACAAGCTGCCCAAGCTGGTGGTGCTGTTCGTGGCCAACGGCGGCGGCGACTCGATCGGCAGCGAACGCGGCCTGGAGTACGACACCGTATCGGGTCTGTTCGCCGAGTACATCACCAAGGAGATCCTGCCCAAAGCGATCGCCGCGGTGAAGACCCAGCTGATGATCGACCTCAAGTTCA
>DATLVT010000218.1:0-17709 GCA_035577105.1 Polyangia bacterium | reverse complement strand
TGGTGGCCGACGGCAAGTTCCGCGAAGATCTTTATTACCGGCTGAACGTCATCAACATCGTCATGCCGGCGCTGCGCGACCGTCCGTCGGACGTGCCGGTGCTGGCGGCGCATTTCTTGAGCAAGTTTGCCGCCGAGAACGCCAAGACGGTCAGCGGGTTTTCCAATGACGCCCTGACCCGCCTGACCGGTTACGCCTGGCCGGGCAACGTGCGCGAGCTGGAGAACGTCATCCAGCGGGCCGTGGTCATGTGCACCGGCGAGCAGATCACCGGCGCCGAGCTCCCCCCGACGCTGCAGCCGCCCAAGGACAAGGCGGGGATCCAGATCCCCGGGTCGTCGCTTGAGGAGATCGAACAGTACGCCATCACCAAGACGCTGGAATCGACTGGCGGTTCCACCAGCCGCGCCGCGGAGATCCTGAAGATCAGCATCCGCAAGATTCAGTACAAGCTGCAGGAATACCAGAGGGCGCCCCACAGCGACGTCAAGGCCGTGACCGGGTAGGCGCGAAAAGGGGCGGGCAGGCGGAGGGTCAGGATCGGGGGGCGTGGGGCAGGGTGATCAGGAAGGTGGCGCCCTGGGGGGCTGGTTCCAGTTCCAGGGTGCCGCCGTGGGCTTCGACGACCTGGCGGCACAGGGACAGGCCCAGGCCGCTGCCCTTGGCCTTGGTCGTGAACATCGCTTCGAAGATTCGTTCGCGCGCGGCGGGCGGTACCCCGGGTCCGTCGTCCTTGACCCGCAGGGCGACTCCGCTCGCCAAGGCCTCGGAGGTGACGACGATGGTGCCGGCGCCGGCCTGGGCGCTGTTGGTCAGCAGATTGGACAGAACCTGGCGCAGTTGATCGGGATCGGCGTCGACGGTGGCGGCGTCGGTGGCGATGCGCCCTTCCACGACGACGCCGGTCGGTAGCAGCGCCGCCTCGATCGACGCAGACAGCAGCTCAGCAAGATCGGTGGTCAGTTTCCGGGGGGCGCGGTTGCGCGCCAGATCGAGGAGATCATGAATGGTCTTGGTCGACTTCTTCACCTCCACGGCGATGCGGTCCAGGTGCTTGCGAACGTTCGGCTGCGCGGTGACGCCCGCTCCCAGGTGCTGGTCCAGCAGGTACAGCGACGATTCGATGACGCCCAGCGGGTTGCGCAGCTCGTGACCGATGCTGGCGGCGAACTGGCCGATGGTGGCCAGGCGTTCGCTGGTGCGGCTGCGCGCCACCAGCGCCTCGCGGTACGTCTCCAGCATGATGGCCAGCTCGATGTCCAGGATCTGATCCACGGCGGCGGTGACCGCCTGCAGGCGCTCCGGTTGTTCGACCAGGGCCTTGCCCGCCACCGTCAACAGCCGCGTGCGGATCCGGTTCATCGCCGTGAACATGTACGACTGGGGCAGGTTGATCTGCACGTGGACGCGGCCAATCCGCGCGCGCTCGGCCGCATAGTCGTCGTCGTGCGGGCCAAGCAGCAGCTTGTCGAGCCAGCGTCGCAGCGTCTGTTTGAGGCGTTCAATCTGCAGCGGACCACCGGTGATGGCGGCGCGCGCCCCGGGGTGCCGTTCGATGGTGGCGTAAAAGTCGTCGACGATGGCGCCCAGATGAGGCGCGGCGACGGGATGAAAAGACCGGAGAATGGCCGCCGTCTGGTCGGTGAACCCGACGTACTGCTTGAGGCCATCCAGGAACGATTGTCCGTCGCCGCCGCCCGTCTCGCCCAGGGAAAGAGTGTCGTGCATGTCTTCTCGACAGCGCTAGAAAGCAAGTCTCACGCCCGTCGGGCCGATGTTGTCGCCGTTCGACAATCAAGGTCATCGGCGGCAACAAGCGCGCAAACCAATCGCGCCCGCGACGCGAAAGCGCAGGAAATGCGCGAAACAGCGACGACGGAGCCGGCTGGCGCTGGAACATGGTTTGCGTGCATCGGGCCCATGAGACGAAAGAGGGCCGGGGCACGGGTCGAAAAGAGCGGCGCTGTCTGCATCACGGGCGGCGTGGACGTGGGGGAGACGTCGATCAAGTCAGTCCTGCTGGTGCATTCGCTGGTCGGTGAGGAGGTCGTCGCCGCGAACGTGACGCTGGTGCGCGGATCAAGAGAACCCGCCGACCTGCGCACGGCGCTCCGCTGCAGCTGGGCCGCCGTGCTGGCGGCGGCCGGCGTCTCGGACATCGACGTCGCTTACGTGGCGTCGACGGGGACACGGGACCAGGTGGCGTTCCGGGTCGGGCATTTCCTGGGGCGCAACTGCCTGGGGCTGGGGACGCGGTTTCGGTTCCCCCAGGCCGTCGGCTATGTGGACTGGGGGGCGCGGCAGTTGCGATGCGGCATCATCGACGACGACGGCCAGGTGGTTCGCCGGGTGTCGCGGCGCGGGCAGGTGGACGCGGCCAGCGCGGCGGTCACCGTGGCCGCTCTGGTCGGCGATCAACCGCCGGATTCGCCGCTGGCGTTGATCGGCGGACGCACCTGCGATCGGGCCTGGCAGGCGTCATTCGCAAGCGAGGTTCGTCGCCTGCGACCGACGGTCCGGTTTCTGGTGGCCGACGACGCCATCTTTGCGGCAGCCTACGGCGCGGCGGTGGTGGCCGCCCGTCGCTATCGTCGGCTGTCCAGGCGCCTGGTCGCCTTGCACTGGGTCCGCCCGTCGGAGGCCTCGCCCTGGCTGAACTGAGATGAAGGCAACGGACTGAAGGGACGGACTGAAAGGATCAACGGGACCGAAGGGAGTGAAGGGACTGAAGGGAAGGATAATGAATGATAGATTTTCCGGCGTGCGCGATCTGACTTTCCTGGAGAACGTAAAGGTGTATGTGGGCTTCGACGAGGACGCCACCGCGGCGTTGCGCGAGGCCCACGACATCGTGGCGCCCCACTTCGCGGCCATCATCGACGATTTTTACGACACCATCGAAGCGCACCCGGGGGCCCGCGCCGCCATCACCGGCGGGGCCACCCAGATCCAGCGTCTGAAAAAATCGCTGCTCGGCTGGATCGACGAGCTCTTTCGCGGTCCGCACGACGAGGCCTACTTTGAAAAGCGGGCGCGCATCGGGCGCGTTCACGTGCAGATCGATCTGCCCCAGATGTACATGTTCGTGGCGATGGACCGCATCCGCATTCGCTCGGTGGACGTCCTGCGGAGCACGCCCGCGCTGTCCGCCCACGATCAGCGCCGCATGATCACGGCGCTGCATCGGATCCTGGACATCGAGCTGGCCATCATGCTGGAGACGTACCGCGAAGATCTCCTGGCCAAGAATCGCACCGCCGAACGGCTGGCCACCATCGGCCAGTTCGCCGCCGGCATCGGCCACGAGCTGCGCAACCCGCTGGGCGTGGTGGAGTCGTCGGCCTTCTTGATGCGCCAGCGCCTGGAGCAGTTGAAGATCGCCGATCCGGCCATCTCCCGGCACCTGGAGAAGATCACCCACGAGGTCCATCGGTCGAACCGCACCATCACCGACCTTCTGGAGCTGGCCCGCAGCAACCCGTTGCAACGGCGACCGGTGGCGGTCCAGGCGTTCATCGCCGAGGCCATTCCAGCGGCTGGCCTGCCGCCGTCGGTCCAGGTGACCGTCGACGCGCCGGAGGGGATCTTCATCGACGCCGACGCCGATCAGCTGGCGCGCGTGCTGACCAACCTCCTGATCAACGCCAGCCAGGCCATGAACGGGACCGGACGGATCACCATCCAGGCGCGGCGGGGCGAAGGCGAGACGGTGCTGCGCGTGCGCGACGAAGGCCCCGGCGTCCCGGGTGAGTTGCGCCACCAGATCTTCGAGGCGCTGTTCACCACCAAGGCCAAGGGCAGCGGCCTGGGCCTGGCGCTGTGCCGCCGCATCGCCGCCGCGCACGGCGGCACCGTGGCGCTGGAGCCGTCGGACCACGGCGCGGTGTTCAAGGTCTCCATCCCCGACGCCGCCGTCAAAGAAGCGGCCGGCGGACCGGCGGCACCCTAGCTGCTTAAAGCCCGAACGGATAGGTGTCGGGCAGGTCGGGGCTGGCGCGCCTTTCAAGGCCGAAGGCGTCGACGGCGCGGGTCTCGTCGAACCAGATGAACTCGTCGAACTGGCGGGGCAGGCTGGCCTGCAAATAGTGACTGCCCAGCTCCGTGTCAGGGCGGTAGACGACCCCGATGGCCCGCTCCAGGCGGCCGGGCAACAGCTCGTCGCGAACGGCGGACCGTCGCGGCTGGCGCAGGTGCAGGGTAAACGCAGCCAGACCGGTGTCGTGAAGCAGGCGTTCATAGCTCTCGGCGTGGGCAGGGCGGACGCGCTTGCGCTGCATGGGGGCGTCCCAGGCGTCGGCCGCCGCGACGGTGCCGTGATCGGTGCCAAAGCCGACGATGTACACGCCGGGGCCGAACGCCTCCCGCGACAGCTGGCCGACGTTGTGCTCGCCGTGCAGGTGCATCTCCGTCGCCGCGGCGTCGCCGACGTGCGAGTTGTGCTCCCAGACCACGCCGCGCGACTGCGGCCCGTAATAGGACAGCAGGGACCCCAGCGTCTCGAACATGTGGGTGTCGCGCAGGTTCCACGAGTCCACGGCGTCGTAGTACATGCAGCGGTAATAGCGTTCGGCATCGGCCACCACGCGGGCGTTCTGGGCCGCGTCGAAGAAACGAACGCCGTCGTTGGCCGCGTAGTCCAGCCGCCGTTCCAGCATCTCGCGCAGCATGGCCACCACCGCCGTCTCCGAGCTTTCATAGCGCCCGGCCAGGACCGCCCGGCCATAGGCGGCGGGGTCTTTTTGCCAGGGGGTCAGCGAGCCATAGCGGGCCCGCGCGACGCGAGCGGCGTCGGGGTCGACCTGATCCAGGTAGGCCAGCACGGCCGCCATCGATGTAAACATGCTGTAAAGATCCAGACCGTGAAACCCGACGCGCTGGCCACGGTCGTCCTGGGCCAGGTTGTGCGCCCGCAGCCAGTCCACGAAGGTGTGCACCTCCTCGTTGCGCCACATCCAGGTTGGAAAGCGCGAGAACGGGACGAAGTCGACGGCCGAGCGGCGGGGCGCCCCCAGGACATAGTCGTCGATGCGGGCGGCGTCAGGCCAGTCGGCCTCGACGGCGACGAAATCAAAACCGCGCCGCTGGATCAGGGCCTGGGTGATGCGGGCCCGCATCCGATAGAACTCGCTGGTGCCGTGGGTCGCCTCGCCCAGCAAGACCAGCCGGGCGTCGCCGATTCGTTCCAGCAGGGCGTCGACGGAGGCGGTCTCGATGTCGCTGATCGGTTCGGCGGCCTCTCCGAGCAGCCGGACGACGGCGGCGTCGTTGTGGGGTGTGGCCACGGCGGGGACAATGGCCGGCTCGGCTTCGGGCCATCCTTGCGCGCCGATCAGCGGGACAAAGCGCACGTCGGCCAGGTTCTCGCGGCGAAGGAGACCCGATTCGTCGCGTGTCACCCGCACCAGCACCTGCGACGATTCGTCGCGACCGACCGGGATCACCAGGCGTCCCCCGGGAGCCAGCTGATCCTGCAAGGCCCGGGGAATGTCCGGTCCGCCGGCCGCCACCGCGATGGCGTCATAGGGCGCGTGCTGGGGCCAGCCCAGGGTGCCGTCGCCCAGCTGCACGGCGACGTTGGCGTAACCAAGGTTCTTCAGCCGATCGCGCGCCTGCGTGGCCAGTGCGGCGATCCGCTCGACGGTGAAGACCTCCTTGGCCAGGCGGCCGAGCAGCGCCGCCGCATACCCGGAGCCGCCTCCAATTTCGAGGACGCGTTCGTGCCCGCGCAGCCCCAGCGCTTCCAGCGTGACCGCCACGATGTAAGGCTGCGATATGGTTTGCCCGTCGCCGATGGGCAGGGGGGCATCGCGATAGGCGAACTCGGCCAGCGCGGGTGGCAGGAAAGCCTCGCGCGGGACGGTGCGAAAAGCCTCCAGGACGCGCGGGTCTGAGATGCCCCGACCCACCAGTTGCCGCTGGACCATCTCCACGCGTGCTTCGGTCGAGTCCATGCATGGATGTGAGGCAAAAATCGGACCTGTTTCGCAACCTCGCGAATGGACGAAGCCGGGGCCCAACGGCGGGAGCCCTTCAGTGGCGGGCGGCGGCCGGATTGTTACGACGGCGAAACAGGCACATCCTCCATCGTTGAAAGAGCCAAAGCCGCGGTCATTGTTGGTACTCTCAAGGCCATGGCAAAGACGCTGGTGCGCGACATCATGTCCAGTCCGGTCGAGGTGTTGCAGATGGGCGATTCAGTGGATCTGGCCCGGCGGCTGATGAAGAAGGGGCGCATCCGACACCTGCCGATCATCGACGGTCAGGAGCAGCTGATCGGCCTCATCACCCACCGCAAGATCCTGGGCGCCTGGCTCAGCCACGGCGATCCGCGCCACGAACGCGCCCGCGACGTGGCACGCGACATCCCGGTCGAGATGCTGATGGACAAGGACGTGATCACCACCTGGCCAGAGTCGCCCGCCGCCGACGCCGTGGTCCTGATGGAGACGCATCACCTTGGCTGCCTGCCCGTGCTGGACAACGGCAAGGTGGTCGGCATCCTCACCGAGAGCGATTTCCTGCGCTACGCCCGCCTTTATTTCGAGCGCCAGGACAACGGCTGAGCGCGGGCGATCACTGCGGCGGTTTCCGGGCGATGAAGACCGGACGCGGCGAGTGTCGGGCCACCTCCTCGGCGACCGAGCCCAGCAGCGCCCGCCGCAGACCGGAGCGGCCGTGCGAACCGAGGGCGATCACGTCGACGTCCAGACGTTCGGCCGCCGCCAGCAGCGCTTCGCTGGCGGTGCGCCCCTCGGCGATCGACACGTGGGTGGCGATGCCGTGCTCCGCCGCCTCGGCCGGAACCAGGGCCCTCAGCCGCGCCTCGATGCCGCTCCGTTCGTCGGGCGAGAGAGGCTGCGTCAGCGGCGTGCTGGAGCCGGGCGGCACCGGCGTTGATTCGTGCACGTAGCACAGCTGGACCAGACCGCCGCCCGCCAGCAAGCCGTAAGCAGGAAGGATGGCGACCCTGGCGTTGTCCGAAAGGTCGCAGGCCAGCAGCACCGAGCGAAACAGGGGCAGGTGGCGTTGCTCGGGCAGAATCGTCTGCGGAATGCAGAAGACCGGGCGGGAGGTCGCCTTCAGCATCGACGCCAGACTGACCGCGGCCCAGCGTCTGTCGCCGTGCTTGCTCACGCCCACGACCAGGGCGTCGGCGCCCAGGGCGCGCGCGTCGCCGTCCAGCGTGGCCGCCGCCTCCCGGTCGGCGATCTTGAAGCGAATGGACGGGGGGCGGGCTCCGTCCAGCGCCTGCGTGTCGCGGCGCAGGTCGCGCTCCAGCAATTGCACCAGGTTGGGATGGCCGTCGCGCCCCTGCCAGGGTTCGTCCAGGCCATAGCGGGCCGCTTCCTCCGGCGGCCAGTAGACACGAATCAGCGACAGTTCACCGGCGATTGTCTTGGCCTCTGCCCGAATCCAGAACGCGCCGGCCCTGGCCGCGCTGGTGCCGTCGGAGACCAGGGCCAGATGCAGGCGGTTGGGCGCGTCCCAGTGTCCGACGCCGGCGATGTCTTGCGGGGTCACCAGCACCGGGCAGGTGGCGGTGCGGCAGACGCGCTCGGCGATGCTGCCCAGATAGGCGTGCACGACGCCTTTTCGCCCGTGCGTGCCCACGACGATCAGCGACGCCGCGACGGCGTGGGCGGTGGCGACGATGAGGCTGGCCGGCGATCCCATCTGGACCTCTCCGCTGACGGCGACGCCGGTCCGCCGCAGGTCGCTGGCCTCGGAGGCGATTCTCTGTTCGGCGTCCGCCATCATTTCCAGCTCCCAGCCGGTGCCGCTGGGCATCGCCGCCAGATCAAGCGGCGCCGGTTGGAACACGTGCACCAGATGCAGGCGGGCATCCAGGCGGCGAGCCAGCGCCGCCGCCAGTCGGATGGCCGTCCGCGCGCAGGGAGAGAAATCAGTGGCGACCAGAATCGTTCTCATCGCCACCAGGAAATGCATGGCGTGGGCCAGCAGCCGTGCCGCCGCGGGGCCGGGCGCCAGCGACGAGGCACGCAGATCTTTCGCCGTCGCCGCTGCGGCGGTGCAGGGATTGCGGAACCGACCCTTGCCTTCGCTCAGCGAGGGGAAACGCAGCGGCCGGTCGCCAGGTCGCAAAGTGGCGTCCCCGTCGGGCAGTCCGCGTTGGTCTGGCATTGAACGCAGGCCCGGGTCACGGCGTCGCAGCGGGGGGTGCTGCCGCTGCAGTCCGCGTCGGCGACGCAGCCAAGACACTGGTGGGCGACGCAGTGGCTGGCCGCCGCCGTGAGACAACCCTGTCCATCGTCACATTGAACGCAAAATCCGTCGTCGCAGCGGGGCGCCGAGGCAGGACAGATCGTCGAGGTGGTGCACGGGGTGAAGCAGTGCTGCGTGCGGCAGGACTGGCCGGCCGGGCAGTCGCTGTTGACGCCACAGGGGACGCAGCGGTGCAGCGCCGTATCGCAGCGGGGAAACCCGGGCGTTGTGCAATGCTGATCGGTGACGCAGGCGACGCAGGAACCGCCCATGCAGTGCAGGGTGGGCAGAGGGCAATCTCCCTCCTGGACACAGGTGGCGTCGTCGAACCGAAGCTGGCTGTGACAGGTGGCGAGCAGGAGCGTGGCCACCAGCAGGTGGCGCGCCGACGAACGTTGCCGTCGCGGTCGGCCGGTGCCGGTCACGGCCGTGAGCGATCCCGAAGGCGCTGCGCCTCGGCGCGCGCGAAGCCGGCGGGAAATCGCTGCAGATACTCCGTCGCGGCGTCGGCCGCGGCGCTGGCGTCGGCCGTCGCCAGCACCTTCATACGCTGGGCGGCCGCGCTCTCGACCAGCGGTCCCTGGGGATACGCGCTGACCAGCCGCCCGAACAGCGTCGCTGCTTCGCGGGCGCGGCCCTGGTTCTTGGCCCGCACCGCCGCCGCGAACAGATTGTTTTGCGCGGCCAGCAGCGACGGCGTCACAGCGGGCCCGACCGCGGGCGCGCCGCTGGCGTCAGGCGCCGCCCGAGGCGCAGGCACTGTCTGGGCGGTGGGCGACGGCGGAGCGGTGCTGGGCGCGGACAAAGGCGCGCGGGTGGCCACGCGCGCCGGACGATCCGACCCACGAGTCTCCGAGCGGCGCTGGTGTGCCGTCGGCGTCGTCGTGCATCCAGACAGCCAGGCGCTGCCGGGGGTCAGGCGCACCTCGTCGGCCCTGGACCGCACGGTCACCACGCCCTCCGAGACGGTGACGCGCGTTCGCTCCGCGTCGGCGCAGCCGGCGTCAGGTGGCACCACCGCCACCCGGAAGGCGGTGCCGTGCACCTCCACCTCGGCGTCACGGGTGTCGATGAGGAAACGTTCGCCCACCAGCAGCGGCGCCACACGCACCCGCACGGCGCCCGCGTGCAGGGCGAATCGCTGCGTGGCGCTGGCCTCGGTGACGGTCAGCGACGCCTGTTTTTCCAGCGTCATGGCCGTGCCGGCGGCGGTGCCGATCTGTACCTCGCCGTCGCCGGGCGCGGCCAGCCGGATGCCCGCGGGAAGGATCATGCCGCGGGTCAGCGGCGTGGGACGGATGCCGTCCGGGAAGGCGGCGGTGCCTTGATGATTCGCCTCGCCCAGCAACATCAACGTGCGCGCCGAGTCGCCGCGCGGCGCAGGCGCGGCCAGCTCGGGGCTGGGCGTCCCGGCGTGACGCAGCGCCAGTCCGCCGGCGATCAGCGCCACGGCGGCCGCCGCCGCTGCAAACCCCACGGTCCAGCGTCGCGTCGTCGTGCGCCGGCGCGCGCGCGCCGCCAGGGCCTCCTCCACGGCGTCGACCAGTCGTCGCCGGTCCGGCGGCAGGCTGGGCATCGGTTCGCTGCGCCCTCGCCGCAGCAGCCGGGCCGCGGCCGCCGCATAGCGCGTTTGATCGTCACGCTTCATCCGTCCCCCTCCGCCTCTCCGCCATCCTCCGCGCCCCGGATCATGCCGGCCAGCTCCGGCGTCGCGGCGATCAGCCCATGCAGCTCGCGCCGTCCCCGCACCAGCCGGCTTTGCGTCGCCGACACGCTGGCCTTGGTCATCTGGGCGACCTCCCGCAGGTCGTATCCCAGGACGTCGTGCAGGATGAAGGCCCAGGCGCGTTCGTGGTTCATCCCGTCCAGCAGCGCAGCCACGCGCACCAGCAGCTCGCGTGTCACCGAGCGGTGCTCGCCGTGAGAGGCCGGCGCCGGATAGGGACCGTCGTCGACCAGGAGGTCGGTGAAGATCTGCCGTTCGATGCGGCGGCGACGGATGTGCTTGAACACCACGTGCGAGGCCACGGTCTGGGACCAGGTGTCCAGTGAACAGTCGCCGCGATACCGGTCGATGGTTCCGACCAGCTCGATCAACGCCAGCTGCTCCAGATCGTCGCGATCGGGATCGCCGTGGCCCAGCAGGCGCCGGACGGTGCGCTCGACCTGCGGCCAGACCCGGTCGCAAAAGGCCGAGGCCACCGCCGGGTCACCGGAGCGGACGCCAGCCAGCAAGGTCCGATCGTCGACCACCGGGTGCGCGGGCGACGCCGCTTGCTGGGGCTGGCGAGGAACCAGCCGCAAGACGGCCGACGGATCGCTGCGCGGGCGGGAAGACACTTGCCTCCATGGTACCGCGACGGCGGACCGATCAGGCAAGGTGACTTGAATCTCTTCAAAAGATGGGATTCGTTCAGAAATACAGGCGCAAACCGGCCTGGCCCACGGCGCGCAAGGCGGGGATGGTGGCGGTCTGGGTCTGGCTGGAGGTCACCACGCTGACGTCGACGGTTCCAAGGGCGGCCTCCAGCCCGACGGCGACGAAGGCGTGAAGATCGCCGCTCAGGCGCCAGCCGGCCTCGACCAGTGCGTCGGCGCCCGGCAACGGCGTGGCCTTCCAGTCGGATTCGCCGCCGCTGCGTGTGTGGCGCACGGCCTGCACAATCAGCAGCGCGTCGACGCGCAGGGCCAGGTCCAGACGGCGTTCGGCCTGAGCGACCCAGGGCGACCAGGCCACTCCGGCGCCGACAGTGATGTTGAGGCCCGTCGCCGACACGGACGAGAGAGCGCCGCCGCGCAAGCCCGCCGAAAAGCGCAGGGCGAAGGTCTCGCCGGTCGGCACGGCGGCCTCCAGGGCGCCGCCCAGACTGCCCGCGATCCCTTTGAAGTCATCGCCGCCGATCAGCGAGAGGCCGGCGAAGCGCTGGCGCAGCACGGGCGCACGCGCGGGTGGCGGCCCCGCTGGCGGTGACGTTTGTTCATTTGATGACGCAGGCGTCGACCGCAAGCTGGGATCGGCCTCGGGGAGCATCGACGCCACGGCGAAGCCCAGGGTTCGGCCGCGTTCGACCAGGCTGTCATCGGCGGAGAACGCCAGCGAACGATCGACCCAGCGATCGGTGCGCGCCACGTGCAGGCGGACCGTGGCCCGCGTTCGTGCGTGATCACGCCAGATCACCTGGGCCACCGCCAGCACACCGGCGGTCTCCTCGACGCGCAGGGCCGCCTCGTCAGTGGGTGGCGCAGCCTGGAAAACGGCGACGGTGGGGCTGTCCCCCAGCGCGTCTGTCGCGGCGCCCAGCATTGCCTGCGTCATGGGCGTTTGCGCCTCGCCGGCGGCGATCATTATCGCCAGAACAGCAGCCGCCGACATTCCCCAGCCTGATCTCGCGGTGCTGAAGGTACAGCCATCCCGCTCCCCTTTATCACGGCGCCCGTGCCGATCTCGAGTTCTTCGCAAAGAGAGGCGGTTCATGAAGAGATTTCTGCTGCTTGCGCTGTTGTCGGTTGCCATTGGTTCTCTGGTCGGTTGCGAAGCGACGCTGGAGGATGTCGCCGGCGGCAGCGGAGGAAATCAGAGTCCGGGTCTCAGTGGCTCGGGCGGTTCGGGGTTTGGCGCGGGCACGGGCGGGGCGGGGAGCCTGGGCGGCGGCACGGGCGGGGCGGGCAACTCCGTGGACGCTGGCGGGGGAACCGGCACCGGCGGCGCGACCGTCACCAGTGATTGCACCACGGGCATCGTGCCCGCCGACGTGCAGGCGCTGATCGTCAATCGCTGCATCGCCTGTCACGGCAATCCGCCGGCGCAAGACGTCCCCGCGTCGCTGACCAGCTTTGCGGAGCTGACCGCGCGCTCGAAGAGCGATCCGACCAAGACCAACGCGCAGCTGGCCCTGGCGCGATTGCAGGACAACACCAAACCGATGCCGCCGGCGCCGCTGTCGCGGGCCACCGCCGCCGAGATCGCGGCGCTGCAAAAATGGGTGTCGGCCGGCACGCCCAAGGGGACCTGCGCCGACGGCGGCGTGCCCGACGGTGGCAGCGCCGACGGTGGTGGTGGTTTTGACACCGGTCCCATCGTCGATCCCTTCGCCGCCGCGCCGGTCTGCACCAGCAAGAAGACATGGACCGGCGGCAACCGCGGCAACCAGCAGATGAACCCCGGGCTGGCCTGCATCGCCTGCCATTCGATGGGTGGCGACGGTCCTCGGTTCTCCATCGCCGGCACGCTGTACCCGACGGCGCACGAACCGGATCTCTGCAACGGCGTCAACGGCACGACCGCTGGCGCGCAGATCGTCATCGTGGGCGCCAACGGCCAGCAGGTGACGCTGACCCCGAACGCCGCCGGCAACTTCGACTCCTCGGCGACCGTCACCAAGCCCTACAAGGCCAAGATCGTGTACATGGGACGCGAGCGCGCCATGATCACCGCCCAGACCTCGGGTGACTGCAACAGCTGCCACACCCAGAACGGCGCCATGCCCACCGGCACCATGAAAGCACCGGGACGGATCCTGCTGCCCTAGGGTCCCCGTGATGATTCGTCACAAATGAAAGAGCTGAGTGGGTCTTGAGGCGTCCGCCTCCTCCGCGCGGGCGGGTCCTGTCGCTGCAGGAAACCTTCCCCATCGGGCCGCTTCGCCGGGGCCGCGTTCGAGATTCTAGACTTCGCGAGCTGTGTATCCGAGGCGCAGAGGGACAACAGCCCCGACGAACCGTCCCGCTGTGGCCCCTTCCTTCCGCGCCACCCGCCCACGCTACGTCGGCTCGCTTGGGGCCAGCGTTGCAGCCTATCGAGTGAATCCTGGAGAGACAAAAGTCGCTCCCAGATCCGTCATCGTCAGCGTTCGTAGCGGAATGGATGCAGGCATCAAGGCGCGGGGAGGGTGGGGCTGAGTCTCGGCGGGGTGTCCTGAAGCGCTCCTGCCCGGAGGGGTCCGCCCCGCAGGGCAGGTTGCCAGCGTAAGGTTCAAGCGGCCCCCGTGCGGCCGCTGGATCTGTTTCAAGGTGTTGCGACGCCTGCCGACCAAGCACGCTGCTTTTCCCGTTCACCTCACCGCGGCCGCGTGAGGGCCGCGTCCCCGCCGAGGCTCTGCCCCACCCTCTCCGCCCTCGCCGGAAGGAGTGGAGCGGTGTTCACCTGCAAGATTCGACGGACGAATGATTATGAGAGGGCCACTAGCCGTCTGTGATTGGGAGGGCGACGGTGAAGCAGGTGCGTCCGGGGCGAGACTCGACCCGGATGCTGCCCCCGTGATCGCTGACGATGCGATGAACCAGCGACAGGCCCAGGCCGGTGCCCTGATCCTTGGTCGTGAAGAAGGCGTCGAAGACCGGAAGATTCTCGGCAAAGCCGGGGCCGTCATCCTCGACGTCGATCTCCACCATGCTCCCGACGCGTCGGGCGCGCAGCGTGAGGTGGTCGCCCGACTCCTGCATCGCCTCGACGGCGTTGCGGGTCAGGTTGAGGAGAACCTGGCGCAGGCGCTCGGCGTCCCCGGCCACCGGCGGCAAGGGCGTCTTGTCGGCCAGCTGGATGGCGACGGCGACGTGCGCCGCGTGAACCTCCGGTTCGATCAGCGCCACCACCGCCTTCAGCAGCGCGGGCACGTCGACCGGTTGCGGATCGAGGGGACTGGGCTTGGCGAAGGCCAAGAAATCTCGCACCAGTCGATCCAGCCTCTCGATCTCGCTCTTGATGATGTGCGCGATCGGTTTGATGGACGCCGGCCCTTCACCTTTGTCCAGGCGGCGCTCCAGCACCGTGAGCTGCAAACTCGCCGAGTTCAGGGGATTGCGAACCTCGTGCGCCAGCCCCGCGGCCATGGTCCCCACCGCCGCCAGGCGCTCGGAGCGCAGCACCCGGCGCAACATCTCTTCCTCGTCGGTGACGTCGACGCCGATGGCGTAAACCATGGGCGCCCCGTCGGAGCCGATCACCTCGGCGCGGTTCCAGCGCACCTTGCGCGCGCCGCCCGCCTTGAGGGGCAGACTGTAAGGACGCTCGTCGGGCCCCACCAGTGACGAGCCGTCGTGCCCCAGCATCTCGCCGCGCAGGTATCCGGTGACCCGCTCTAGCTGGCGGTTCCATGTGGTGATCAGGCCGTGCGCATCCAGCGACAGGACGAAGGCCGGCACCGATTCGACCACCTCGCGGTGTCGCGCCTCCGACCGTTCCAGGTCGACGCGCAGCCGTTCGCGCTCGCGATACAGGTTGGCCTGTTCCAGGGCGCGGCGGACGGTGTCCAGCAGCCCGGGCGGCGAAACCGGCTTCAAGATATAGGCGAAGGCGTCGCCACGGACGGCGGCGATGGCGCCCTCCAGTGTGGCGTTCCCGGTCACCAGCACCAGCTGAATGAACGGCGAGCGCCGGCGCAGAGGTTCCAGCAGCGACAGGCCGTCACCGTCGGGCAGCCGGACGTCGATGAGGGCCACGTCGAAATCGTGTTCACCGCTGAGGGCCAGAGCGGTGCGACGGTCGCGGGCGATCATGGTCCGGATGCCGACGGTCTCCAGGATCTCCGCGACGTTTTCGGACAGGGCCTCGTCGTCGTCGACAACCAGAACGAACGGGGTCGTCTTGTTCGCTCCCTCTGCGGCCGCTGCTGGTGTCATGCCCACGGTGAAATCTCGCACGGTCGCGGCCATGCGCAAACCCTTCCCGCGCGGCGCGCGCGCCGGCCGGCCGGCGCAAATAATGCGGAGAGGCGCCTTGAAAGGCGCGTCTCCCCGCTGGAATGATCGTTGCACACACACGTCGGTGGAGGCCGACGATGAAGATCTTGTGCCCGACCGATTTTGGCCCGCGCGCGCTGGCGGCGGCCGCCGTCGCGTCCGAGCTGGCCCGGCGAACCGGGGGAGCGCTCGAACTCTTTCACGTCCTTCCCGTCAGGTCGCAGCCGCTGTCGGATCTGATCGCGGAGGGGGGCGCGCTGGACGAAGAGATTCGCAGCCAGCGCCGCGAGCAGCTGTATTTACAGTGCGAGGAGATCCAGCGCGCCGGTATCGAGGCGACCGCCCGCCTGGCGGATGGTGACGTCGACGCGGCGATCGTCGAGCGGGCCAGGGCGATCGACGCGGACCTCATCGTCATGGGCGCTCACGATCGGCCGGCGCTGGAACGGTTCATCCTGGGCAGCGTGGCAGAGCGGACGTTGCGGGCCGCCGAGCGACCGGTGTTGATCGTCCCGCCCGGGGTCGAGGCTCTGGGCAAGGTCGACGGAGGCGGGGCGACGCTGCGCGTGGTGGTGGCCCACGACGGTCGTCCGGCCAGCGCCGGCGCCGTGGCGTTCATCAAACGGCTGCGCCGCCAGCTGCCCTGTGACGTGACGTTTGCTCGGTTCTACTGGCCCATCGAAGAGTTTGATCGCCTGGGATTGACCGGCCCCCGCGATCTGTTCGCGGCCGATCCGGACGTGACCTCCGACCTGACCCGCAGCCTCTCCATGGACGTGGGCGTCCTGCCCGGCACCGGGTCGACGGCGATGATCGTCGAGCCGGGCTGGGGCGATCCAGCGCAGCGCATACTGGAGTTTGCCCACGAGCAGAATTGCGACCTGGTGATCATGGGCGCCGAGAGCCGGCGTGGCCTGGCCAGCCTGGCCCACCCGCCGGTGGCCAGACGGGTGGCCCGCCACGCCACCGGCGTGCCCATCCTGTTCGTGCCCCAGCCGCCCGCATCGCGCGGCCGCGCCGAGGTGCCGGGCCTCTTCACGGTCCTGGCCGCCACCGATCTGTCGCCGGGCGCCGATCGGGCCGTCCCCTTCGCCTATTCGTTGCTGTCCGCGCACGGCGGCGTGGTCGAGCTGTGTCTGGTGCACGAGCGGACGCTGCCGTCGCCGCCGTACGTGTACGACCGCCCCGACGACAAGAAGCTGACCGAGGCCGAGCGGTCCGACCTTGAGAAGCGGTTGCGCGCCTTGATCCCGAAGAGCGCGGAGCAGCTGGGCATCACCACCCATGTCACCATCATCGACGGAGGACGGGCCGCCGAGGCCATCGTTCAAGCGGCCGAACGTCTGGTCGTTGATTCGCTGGTCCTCGGCTCGCACGGACGAGGCGGCGGCGCGCGCGCCATCCTGGGATCGGTGGCGCAGGACGTGGTGCGCCACTCGCGCCGGCCCGTGCTGATCGTACCGACGCCGAAGGACAACTGACGGCGGCGCGCCTCGGGCGGGCCGGCGGCGCTCAGGCCGTCTGCGAGAAGCGCGCGCCCACGGCGGCGGTGCCGGCGGCCCGGCGGTGGGCATCGAAGACCCGCGCCACGTTGCGCACGAACACCGTTCCCAGGGGCGTCAAGCAGATGGCGGTGCCGTCCAGTCGCACCAGGCCCTGGCGGGCCAGCCCCTGCAGCTCTGCCAGTTCCTCGGCGAAGTGGTCGGAGAAATCGACGCCGAAGCGTTGTTCGATGGCGCCCACGTCGATGCGGAACCTGCACATGAGCGCGCGGATGAGCTCGCCGCGCAGGAGGTCCTCGTCCGAACGCAGGACGCCGCGCTCCGTGGCCAGCGCGCCGTCGGCCACCGTCCGCTGATAGTCGCCGAGCTCGCGCTGATTCTGGAAGAAGCCGCGCGGCAGCTCGCTGATCGCCGACAGGCCCAGGCCGATCAGGGTGTCGGTGGCCGTCGTTGTATAGCCCTGAAAATTGCGGTGCAGCCTCCCGGTCTCCATGGCCACGGTCAGCGCGTCGCCGGGCCGGGCGAAATGATCCAGACCGATGGCGCGATAGCCGGCGGCCAGCAGGGCCGCGCGCGCGCCGGCCATCAGGCGCAGGCGCAGCGCCGTGCCGGGCAAGGTGGCGATGGGCATGCGCCGCTGCAGCGGTTTCATCCAGGGGACGTGGGCATAGCCGAAGATGGCGATGCGGTCGGGGCCAAGCGTGATCACCTCGTCCACGGTGCGGGCGAATCCCTCCTCGGTCTGTTCCGGCAGTCCATAGCAGAGGTCGACGTTGATGCTGTCGAAGCCGACGGCGCGGGCCAGGGCATACGCCGTCTTCGAAACCTCGGCGCTTTGATTTCGTCCGATGGCGCGCTGGACCCGCGGGTCAAAGTCCTGAAAGCCGAAGCTGAGCCGGCGCACCCCCAGCTCCTTGTAGCGCTGCAACCGCGCACCGTCGGTGGTGCGCGGATCAGCCTCCAGTGAGATGGCCACGTTGGGCGCGAAGGCGAACCGCGCCCGCAGGTCGGCCATCAGGCCGGAGAAGGTGTCCGGTTCCAGCAGCGACGGGCTGCCGCCGCCAAAATGCAGCTCGCCCACGGGCCGGGCGCGGCCCAGCGCCTGCGCCACCGTCGACATCTCCTGGGTCAGCGCCTGGCGGTAGCGATCGATGCGTTCGGTGGTGCGCGCCACCAGGGCGTGGCAACCGCAGAAGTGGCAGATGGCGCGGCAGAAGGGGAGGTGGACGTAAAGCGACAGGGGCGGCAGCACGCCGCCAGGCTCGGCGCTCGCGTCGCCTACCGCGCGCAAGGCATCGCGATAGGC
>DATLVT010000217.1:0-36934 GCA_035577105.1 Polyangia bacterium | reverse complement strand
CTGGAACGCCGCCAGGAAACCAAGGCCGCGATGGTGCTTCATGCGCCCCAGCCGCCACGTCGATGGCCCCGGCCGCAGGTCGCGGATGATGATCTCCGTGGGATTGCGGTGGATCTCGACCCGCGCCGTCAGGTGGACCGCCGACAGCACCACGGTGCCTTCGGGATCGACCACCCGCAGATCGTCGATCTCGACGGCCACCGCGTGGCCCACCAGCAACGACAGCAGGGCGCCCGATTCCAGACGACCGCCGCCCACACTGAGCTGACCGATGGTGCGCGGAAGCAGCCCGTTCACCATCCACGCGAAACGCGGCCCCCGCATCACGGTCGGCAGCAGCGCGGCGGCGGCCAGCCCCACGGCCAGCAGCGCCGCCAGGATCAGGCCGGCGCTGCGCACGATTCGGCTCGGTCGGCTGCTCGGCACGTTCGGGTATTCCTACCTCTGTCGCCGACGGCCGGCTAGTGCACCGAGAGCGGTGCACGAGAGACGCTCACCGTATTGGCCACGGCGCGTCTCCCTCCTGCCCTGCGGGGCCGACCGCCAGCAAGTTGCGCTGCCTGGTGGCGCTGCGTAGATTCGACGCCGTCGCCGATGGCCACCACCCAGCAACGCCAGAGCAGACGGACACGCCACCGTCGGTTGCTGGCCACGATCGGCTGGCTGGTCGCCCTCGCCGTCGTGTCGGGAACATCGGGCAGCGCCCCCGCCGAACCCAAGGCGCCCCCCCCGCGCGAGTTGGTGGTCTTTGCGGCGGCGTCCTTGCGCGAGAGCTTCGAAGCGCTGGCGCGCACCTTCGAAGCGCGGCACGCGAACCTGCGCGTCCGGTTCAATCTGGCCGGCAGCCAGGAGCTGCGCTTTCAGATCCAGCAGGGCGCCAGAGCCGATGTCTTCGCCAGCGCCGATCTGGCGTCGGCCACGGCGCTGGCGCAGCAGGGGCTGGTCGATGGCCCGCGCATCTTCGCTCGCAACCTGCCGGTGGTGATCGTCCCGCGCGGAAATCCTGGCGGCCTCAGGTCCTTCGCTGATCTGACCAGGGCGCGACGGCTGGTGATCGGCGCGCCGGAGGTTCCCATCGGCCGCTACACGCTGGCCATCTTCGACCGTTCCGCCCCCATGTACGGGAACGCCTTCACCCGCACGCTGGAACAGCATGTCGCCTCGCGCGAGTTGAACGTCCGTCAGGTGCTGGCCAAGGTGGCGCTGGGCGAGGCCGATGCCGGCATCGTCTACCGCACCGACGCCGCGGCCGCCCACGGATCGGTGGAAGCGATCGAGATCCCCGCCGCGATCAATGTCGTCGCCGAGTACGCGCTGGCCGTTGTCAAGGCGACCGGGCAGCCGGGGCCGGCCCAGTCCCTGGGCCTGGCCAACGACTGGTGCGATTTCGTCCAGTCCGCCGACGGGCAAGCGGTCCTGGGACAGTACGGATTCCGGGCCGGCGAGCGCAAACCGTGACCGAGCCGCCGCTATCCGGCGGCCCGGTCGCCCGTCGCATCGGCCGCTGGCCTGCGGTGCTGCCGGCCGCTGTTGTCTTGTCGGCAACATTGACCGTCTTTCTGGTGCTGCCCACCATCGCGTTGATCGCCAGCACCACCCCCGGCGGGTTGAGAGCCGGCCTGTCACAGCAGCTGGTGGCGCCGGCCCTGGCCCTGAGCTTGCTGACCTCGGGCATCGCGCTGCTGGTCGTGGTCGTTTGCGGAACCCCGCTTGCCTGGTGGCTTGGCCGGACGCGTTCGCGAACCGCCCGCTGGATCGAAACCGCGCTGCAGTTACCAGCGGTTATCCCACCCGCAGTGGCGGGCATCGCCCTTCTGCTGACGTTCGGAAGGCGGGGCCTGGTGGGAGCCGGATTGAATCGGGCCGGAATGGGCGTCGCCTTCACGGCGACGGCCGTGGTGATGGCGCAAGTGTTCGTGGCCGCGCCGTTTTATCTCCAGGCGGCGACGGCCGCCTTCGCCCGGTTGGACGTCAACATGCTGGCGGTGGCGCGCAGCCTGGGTGCGTCGCCAGCGCGGGTGTTCTTCCGGGTCGGGCTGCCGCTGGCACGTCCCGGCCTGGTGGCCGGCGCCGCGATGAGCTGGGCACGGGCCCTGGGCGAGTTCGGGGCCACCCTGATGTTCGCCGGCAACATGGTCGGCCGGACGCAAACTTTACCGCTGGCGATCTATTCGGCGCTGGAGAGCGACCTGCGAACCGCTCAGGCGCTGTCCGTCATCCTGGTCGTGGTCGCCTTCGGGCTGCTGGTCATCATCAGGCGTTTGCAAAGAGGAAAAGACGTTGCACCGATGTAACTGGTATTCTCATTCGCCGCCGCGGATAATGGTGAAATAGGTTTCGAATGGTAACGACTCAGAACGCAGTAGAGACTAAAAAGAGCGGCAACGTTTCTGTTTCGATAGACGGAACGGTGACGCGCGTCTGGATCGAAGGTGTCCTGGACGCGCTGACGGTCCCCCAGGTTCGCTCCGCCCTGGAGATCCTGCTGGCTGGAAAGCCCCCCAGCGTGGTCGTCGATCTGTCGCGCCTGCGCATCATCGACGGACACGGCGTCCGCGTGATCGCCCAGCTCTACGAGCAGCTGCGCAAGGACGGGTGCGACCTGTCGGTCTCGGGGGCAGAGCAGCAGCCGCTGGCCATGCTCAAGCTTTTCCAGCTCGACCGCGTTCTCGGCACCTGACGCGCCGGCGCGTCCGCGCCGCGATCTCGCCGAAAACTGATCGGGACCGTAACCATCTGCCGGGGACGGCGTAGGACGAGTACTATTCGGTACCCAAACCTGAACGGGATGTTCCCAAACAGGGGGACTGGTCAAAAAGGAGAATGAGCATGACGACGAAGGGTGCACTGATCGCAGCGATGGCCGCCGGTTTCCTGGCCGCGGCTCCGGCCGTGGTCTCCGCCAAGACGGCCGGCAAGGTTCACTGTGAAGGCGTCAACGCGTGCAAGGGCAAGGGCGGCTGCAAGGGCGCCGACAACGCGTGCAAGGGCCAGAACGGCTGCAAGGGCAAAGGCTGGACGGAGATGTCCGAGAAGCAGTGCAAGGCCAAGGGCGGCACCGTCGGCGCCGCCGGCGAAGAAAAGAAATAGTCTTTCCGTTCATCGATGACGTCCTCGTCGCCAGCACGCCTGGTGGCGAGGACGTTCTTGTATCTACCCCTCTAATTAGAAACTTCCGATCGGACTGCCTGGTCGCTGGCGTAGCCGAGGCGAGAACCGCACCGGAGCGTATCTGTCATACGGGAGGAGCGAAAGCGCAGCCTCGGCATAGCCAGCGGCCCGGATCGTCGGCCGTCGGTCGAGAGCCCCGCCGTGCGATTTACCCTCCGCCTTCGAAGCCGGGGTAGAGAGTCATGCCGCCATCGACGTAGATGGTGGCGCCGGTGATGTAATCCGAATCGTCCGAGGACAGCCAGACGGCGGCCCGTCCGATCTCGGCTGGCTCGCCGATGCGCTTGTAAGGAATCAGCGTCATCAACGAATTGTAGGCGTCGCGCGTGCTCCAGGCGTCGTGGTTGATGGGCGTGCGGATGGCGCCCGGCGAGATGCTGTTGACGCGGATCCGATAGGGCGCCACCTCCTGCGCGATCGATTTCATCATCATCATCACGCCGCCCTTCGACGCCGCGTAGTTGACGTGGCCGGCCCAGGGGATGATGTCGTGCACCGAGCTGATGCAGATGATCTTGCCGGCCGCGCACGAGACGGCGGGTCGCAGGCCTTGCTTGCGAAAGGCGCGCACCGCTTCGCGCGCGCACAGAAACTGCCCCTTGAGGTTGACGTTCATGACCAGCTCCCAGGCGGCCACGGTCAGCTCGTGGAACGGGGCGTCCTTCTGCAGGCCGGCGTTGTTGACCAGGATGTCGACGGCGCCGAAGGCCTCGACGGCGCGGGCGAACATGGCGATCACCTCGGACTCGTTGCTGACGTCGGCGCGCACGGCGATGGCCCGCGCGCCGCAGCGGCCGATCTCGTCGACGACCTTGGCGGCTTCCTCTTCGCGGGTGACGTAATTGACCACCACGTTCGCGCCGGCGTGACCCAGGGCGATGGCGATGCCCCGCCCGATTCCAGAGTTGGCCCCGGTGACGATGGCCGTCTGGCCGGGCAGGCTCTTGACGATGGGACAGGTCGGCTCGACCGGCTCGGGCAATCCTTGCTCAGGGTAATAGTCTTTCATCACGGCGCCTCCTCACATCCTTGCGATCAACCAGGGTCACAGCGTGGGCAATCCGATCGCGCGCACGGCGCCCACCTGCCAACTCGATTCCGAAGCCAGGACAGCGTCAAGCTCCAGCGCTGACCAGGGGAGGTCCGCCGGCTTGGTCACGGTGATGGTGATCGGTTCGGCCGGGGCCGAAGCGATCCGCACCGGTTCGGAGAGCGACCGGACGACGGCCGCTTCCTCCAGCGTGTCGCCGCTGTTCTCTCCGTGGGTGACGTGGGTGCGGGCCGACCGCGCCGCCACCACCACGAACAGCCGCCAGGGTTGGGCGAAGGCTTCCGCGGTGCGGGCGGTCAGGCGGACCGCCACCTGGGCCTGGTCGCCGTGCAGCATCGCCTGGCCGTCCAGGTCGACCAACCCGGGCGCGGCCGCCGCCTTGCGGATCTCCTTGAGGGCGACGTCGCGCCGCCGCCCCGAAAAATGAACCGCCCCGTCGACGACCATCTGCGGTGTGTAAATACCTTGTAAGCCATCCTCGCCCTCCGGGCTGCGCAGGCGACCAAGGTCCGCATAGTGGCGCTGTCGATCGGTGAACGCCTTCGAGGCGAAGGGGTCCTTCCAGCCGAGATCGTCCCAGTAGTCGACGTGAAAGGTCAGTGGCACGACTCGATCGCGACCGAGGCCGAGGCGGGGAAAATCCCGCACGAAGGCGTCGGCCGCCGGGCACGAGCTGCACCCTTGCGAGGTGAAGAGCTCGACCAGGACGGTCCGGCCCGCGGCGGACCGGTCGCCGCCGCCGCCCGGCGCCGCGCCGCTGGCCCTGGGGACGCACCCTACGCAGGCGACGGCGCAGGCGAAGGCGCCCAGCAACCCCACCGCCCGCATCATCGTGGTCGTCGTTCTCACGTCCTTCATGGCCCCTCCGTCGGCGATTCCACCGCCGCGGTCGACGCCACGTCGCGGGTGAGGTCACCGCCGCGGGCCACGCGCCCGTCGGCGAGAACCGTTCGTTCCAGACGCAGCAGCTCTCCCAGCGACCAGGCCTGAAACGGACAGCCGCGCGGCGTGTGGGGCAGCTCGGCGTCGGCGATCTCGGAGACATGACCCAGGCCGGCCTCGTCCAGGTGGCGCAGGATCGGCTGGACGAACCGTTCGCGCGCGGCACGCCTGTCGGCGGCCCCGCCGCCGTACACCCGCAGGTACGCCTCGACAAAAGGCCCGATCAGCCAGGGCCAGACCGTCCCTTGATGATAGGCGCCGTCGCGCTGGACCACGCCGCCTTCATAGCGCGGGCAATAGTCGTTCTCCCCCGGCGCCAGCGACCGCAGCCCCAGCGGCGTCAGCAGCGACGCGGCCACCACCTCGACGACACGGCGAGCGCGATCGCCTGACAGCAGCGCCAGCGGCAATCCCCCGACGGCCAGGATCTGATTGGGGCGCAAGCGGGCGTCGACGGCCCCCGGCTGATGATCGACGTCGACCACATCGTACAGACACCCGCGCGCTTCGTTCCAGAAGCGCCGCTCGAAGCTGCGCCGGCCGCGGGCCAGCAGCTCCGTCCAGCGCGCGCCCGACGGCGTCTGCAAGACGGCGCCGGCCGCCAGCGCGTTCAGCCACAACGCCTGCACCTCGACCGGCTTGCCGATGCGGGGGGTGATCTCGCGGCCGTCGACGCGGGCGTCCATCCAGGTCAACTGCTGACCGGCCACGCCGGCCGCCAGCAGACCGTCGTCGGTGGCGCGGATGCCGTAACGGGTGCCGGCGGCGTACCCGGCGAGGATCGCCTCGACGGCCTCACGCAGCTGGCGCGCGACCTCGGCGCCCAGCGTGGCACCCGCCGCGGCAATCGTCTCGGCGACCACCACGGCGTACCACAGCGACGCGTCCACGGTGTTGTACTCGGGCGCGCCGCCGGCGTCGGCGAAGTAGTTGGGCAGCATCCCTTGCGAGACGGTGGGCGCCCACGCCGCCAGCACGTCAACCGCCTCCGTCACGCGTCCGGTGGCCAGACACAGACCGCGCATGGCGATGAACGTGTCGCGCCCCCAGTCACCGAACCACGGATACCCGGCGATGATGGTGCGCCCGCTCCGCCGCGCCACCAGGTACTGATCGGCCGATCTCTCCAGGCGCGTGGGGAATCCCGCGCGGCGCGCCCGCTCGGCCGTACGCGCCGCCTCCAGCGCCTCGCGCGCCGGGGCGGCGACCAAGGCGGGCGCGCGTCCGGGCGTTTCGGCGCCAAAGATCATGCTCGCTTCGCCCTCGCCCAGCTCGAACTCCCATTCGCCTGGCGACGCCAGATCCTCGGTGAAATCCAGCCCGCGGCGCCGCTCCTCGTCGTAGACGAAGTTTCGAAACCAGTACGGCTGATGCTGGTAGTTGCCGCTGGCCGCGACGACGACAGACGTCCCTCCGGCGTAGGGACGATAGCGAAACTGGCCGCCTTTGATCTCGGGATCGAAGCAGAAGGCCGGGTTCTCGTGCATCAAGGCGTGAAAATCTCGGCCGGCCAGCAAAGGACGCACGCGCAGCCGCGCCCAGACCAGCTCGGGCGCCGGCGACGGGGCGCGCGAGCCGGCCAGCAGCCGCCACGACAGATAGATCTGCGGCGCGCCGGCACGCATGAACAGCTCGTGGGCGATGCGGGTGCCGTCGGGCAGCCGAAAGACCCACGACGGCCACGGATCGCTGGTGAACGATTCGATGTTGCGCTCGCCGTCGCCGGTGACGACGTCCGGCGCATAGCGCTGCGCCGACAGCAGGAACCGTCCCCCCGGCGTGTCGACCGTTGCCTCGAACCCGCTGACCAGCATCATGCGGCCGGTGGGCGGCGCCGTGGCCGCCACCAGCAGGCCGTGATAGCGGCGGCGGCGCGGGCCGGTCACCGGGCCCGAGGCAAATCCCCCCAGCCCGTCGGTCTCCAGCCACTCCTGCTCGGCGCGGCTCACGACAGGATCTCCGGCGGCTGGTGGGATTTGTCGCGCGGCGGGACCTCGGTCGGCGCGATGGATGCGGTCGCCGCGCCGGCGACGGTCGTCGCCTGAGTAGCGGCGCGCGCGCGCGCCCGGGCCTGGTCCTCGATGAATCGAATGGCCAGCGCCGTCCAGCCCGTCTGGTGGCTGGCGCCCACGCCGCGACCGGTCTCGCCGTGGAAGTATTCGTGGAACAACACCAGCTGGCGCCAGTGCGGGTCGCGGGCGAAACGCTCGTCGCGGCCGTGACAGGGCCGATGCCCGTCGCCGTCGGCCAGGAAGATCCCCGCCAGGCGGCCGGCGATCTCGCGCGCCACCTCGCCCAGGGTCAGATGGCGCCCCGAGCCGGTGGGGCATTCCACCAGCAGATCGTCATGATAAAAGTGGTGGTATCGCTCCAGGGCCTCGACCAGCAGATAGTTGACCGGCATCCAGATCGGACCGCGCCAGTTGGAGTTGCCGCCGAAGAGGCCGCTGTTCGATTCGCCGGGGACGTAGTCGACGCGAAACTCTTCCCCGCCGTGAAAAAAGCGATAGGGGCGGCGCTCGTGAATCTTGGACACCGAGCGGATTCCGTGCGGCGAGAGGAACTCTGATTCGTCCAGCATGAAGCGCAGCACGCTGACCAGCCGGTCCTTCGACGGAATGGCCAGCAGCATGTGCCCGTGCTCCCCGGATTTCAGCGACACGCGCTCGGCCAGGTCGGGGCGGTTCTGCAGGAACCATTGCATGCGTCGCTTGAACGCCGGCAGCGCGGCGATGGCGTCGTCTTCCAGAATCTCCACGGCGATCAGCGGCAGCAGGCCGACCAGCGAGCGAACGCGCAGGGGGAACTCGCGATCGTCGGCGTGCAGCTGGTCGTAATAGAAACCGTCTTCGGGATCCCACAGCCCGGTGCCGCCCAGGGCGTTCATGGCGTCGGTGATGTGGATGAAGTGTTCGAAGAACTTTGACGCCATGTCTTCGTACGACGGTTCGTGGCGCGCCAGCTCCAGCGCCATGGACAGCATCGTCGCGCAATAGAACGCCATCCAGGCCGTGCCGTCGGCCTGCTCCAGGTGGCCGCCCGTGGGCAGCGGCTTCGAGCGGTCAAAGACGCCGATGTTGTCCAGCCCCAGAAACCCGCCCGAAAAAAGGTTCTTCCCTTCGGCGTCCTTGCGATTCACCCACCAGGTGAAATTCAGCAGCAGCTTTTGAAAGATGCGCGCCAAGAAGGCGCGGTCCCGGTGGCCGTGCTCGTCGACGGCGATCTTGTAGACGCGCCAGGCGGCCCAGGCGTGCACCGGGGGATTGACGTCGCCGAAGGCGAATTCGTAGGCGGGGAGCTGCCCGTTCGGGTGCATGTACCACTCGCGCGTCAGCAGCAGCAGCTGCTCCTTGGCGAAGTGGGGATCGATGCGGGCAAAGGGAATCATGTGGAAGGCCAGATCCCAGGCGGCGAACCACGGGTACTCCCACTTGTCCGGCATGGAGAGGACGTCGCGGTTGTAAAGGTGCCCCCACTCCGCGTTGCGCCCCTCCTTGCGGGCGCGCCCCGGCACGGGGTGGGCTGGATCGCCCTGCAGCCAGGCGCGAATGTCGTAGTGATAAAACTGCTTCGACCACAGCAGGCCGGCGTAGGCCTGGCGAACCGTCAGGCGTTCATCGGGTGAAAGCTCCGGGGACTTCGCCTCATAGAACGCGTCGGCCTCGGCGATGCGCTGGGCGAACAAGCCGTCGAAATCGGCGAACGCCGAGCGGTCGGCGGACACCTCGCCCCGCGCCGTCAAGCGCAAGCGCACGGTCACCTCCTGCCCGGCGGGGATGGTCAACCGAAACAGCGCCGCCGCCTTGGTGCCGTGGCGTGACGGGTTCACGGCGCCGGCGCGGCCACCCACCACATGTTCGTGAAAGGCGTCCTTGACGAAGGGCGAGCCGTTCGGCGCGCCGAACAGGCGCTGATTGTTGGTTTCGTTCTCGGTGAAGATCAACTCCGCCGGCGCCGACGCCGCCGATGTCGCCGATGTCGCCGACGCCTGCGCCGACGCCTGATCGATCGCCAGTCGATAATGGCCCAGCAGCGGGTGCTGCACGTCGATCTCGTGATCGGACGCGGCGACCATGGAGGGCTTTTCGCAATAGCCCTCGCCCTGTCGGCCCCAGCTCCACAGGTTGCGAAACCAAAGAGTGGGCAGCAGCGCCAGCGGCGCCGCCTCGGGCCCCCGGTTGGCCACCGTGATGCGGATGAGGAGGTCTTCGGGCGACGCCTTGGCGTATTCAGCGAAGACGTCGAAATAGCGGTGGTCGTCGAAGACGCCGGTGTCGGCCAGCTCGAACTCCGGGTCGTGCTTGCCGCGCCGGCGGTTCTCCTCGACCAGTTGGTCGTAAGGAAAGGCCCGCTGCGGGTACTTGTACAGCGCCTTCATGTAGGAATGCGTGGGCGTCGAATCCAGATAAAAGTAGTGCTCCTTGACGTCCTCGCCGTGATTGCCCTCGGGACCCGTCAGACCAAAGAGGCGCTCTTTCAGGATCGGATCGACGCCGTTCCACAAGGCCAGGGCAAAACAGAGGCGTCCCTGCCGGTCGCAGATGCCCAGGAGCCCATCCTCACCCCAGCGGTAGGCCCGGCTGCGCGCGTGGTCGTGGGGAAAGTAGTCCCAGCAATCGCCGTTGTCAGAGTAGTCTTCACGGACGGTGCCCCATTGTCGTTCCGACAGATAGGGACCAAAGCGCTTCCAGTTGCGCTGACGTTTCTCGTCCGCCTCCAGCCGCTGCCGCTCGGCGCTGCCTTCGTCGCCGCCTTCGCCGCCGCCCTGCGCTGTCGAGGAATGACGTACCATTGTGGGCTCTACGCCGCGCCTTCCCACGGGTTACGCTGGCTTTCTTTTTCCGTAACCTCAGGCAAGTGGCGCCGTAGAACACCCACTGGAGGGACGATTGATGCCCAATCTGATCACGAATCTGCTCGGACGTCTGCGCGCCATCGGCGACAAGTTATCTTTCCTGGGTCCGACGCTGGCCCGCCTGACCGTGGGCATCGTCTTCATCGGTACCGGCTGGGGCAAGCTGCACAGCCTGGACAAGGTCACCCAGTTCTTCACTGATCTCGGGATCCCCATGCCCGGTTTCAACGCGCGCCTCACCGCCTGCACGGAGTTCTTCGGCGGCATCTTGATCCTCCTGGGCCTCGGCACGCGGCTGGTCGCCCTGCCCTTGGCTTTCACCATGGTCATCGCCATCATCACCGCCAAGCGAGATGACATCAATGATTTCACTTCGCTGTTCGGGTTCGAGGAGTGGAGCTATCTGGTCCTGTTCGTGTGGTTGGCTGTAGCCGGCGCAGGACCGCTGTCGCTGGATGCGCTGATCTCCCGGGTGCGCGGCAAGAGAGGCGCCCAGGCGGCGCTGCCCAGCCCAGCCCTGCGTCCCGGAACCTGACGAGGCCCAGCGTCGTCGCCAGCAGGAATTTCTTGTGATCGCAGCGGCACTCTTCCATCCTCCTCTGCTGAGACAGGGTGGCACGCTGTGCTGGCCGGCCTGGTGGATCTGGCACAACGGACAGAACGGACCTATCAGACACGCCAACCAGACCGGCCACACGACAGCGAACCGGAGCGGCGAATCACCCGAAATTGGCGGAGCAACCAGGTATCGACTGCGATCCATGGATCCCGAGTCCCTCGAAGCCAGCCAGGTCATGGAGCGCTATTGCGCGGGCGAGGTGGCTGCGTTCCATCGCCTGTACGCCATGCTGGCGCCGCGGATCCTCGCCTACCTGCGCGGCCTGATCGGTGATCGGGCGGCGGCCGAGGATCTGTTGCAGCACACGTTCCTCAAGGTGCACGAAGCCCGCGGCGCGTACGTGCGCGGCGCCAATCCCATCCCGTGGATCTACACGATTGCCCACCGCACCTGCCTGGACGAGCTGCGCAAGCGCAAGCGCAGCCGCGTTCGCCTGACCGTCGACGGACAGCTGCCGTCGCCGCCGCGCGCCGACCTCAGCGGCACCGCAGAGGAGGCCCAGGCGCAGCCAGAGTCTGCGCGCGCGGCCGCCGCCATGGCCGCTCTGCAACACTTGCCCGAGAAACAGCGGCAGGCGCTGATCCTGACCAAGGTGCACGGCCGGTCCCACGCCGAGGCGGCCCAGATCGCCGGCAGCACGCCGGGCGCGATCAAGCTGCGCGCGCACCGCGCCTACGTCACGCTTCGGGTGCTGCTGGGCAAGAGCGGCGAAGGCGAAGAGGACATCGATCTCGCATGAGCGTGCACGACGCAAATGGCCGCGGCGTGGGCTCGGGGTTCGACGGAACCCCGCCCCCCCCACCGGCGCCCATGCTGATCAAGGCCGTCGAGGGCATGCGGCCCGTGCGCATGCGTTCCCGGTTCGGCGCCTTCACCGTGGTCCTGGTGGCGGGCCTGATCTGGCCGACGCTGACCATGCTGCTGCGGCCCATGCGTCCCGACCTGGCGGTGCTTCCTCGCATCTGGGTGGTCGTGGGCGCGGTGCTGTGGGGCGCCGCCTTCGTGCTGTCGCTGGCGGCGGCGCTGATCCCGCGGCGCGGGGACGTTCTACCCGGCGCCAGCCGCGCCTCGCGCATCAGCTTTCTGGCCATCCTGGTGGTGTTCTTCTTCGGGCTGTTCTTCACCGTCCAGGTCCCGGGCGTCAGCATGGTCCCCGCCGATCGCGGGTGGACGCTGTTTGATTCGTGCCTGCACTGCATCAGCTACGTCTTTCGCGTCTCCGGCGTTTTGCTGCTGGTCAGTTTTCTGGTCCTGCGGCGGCTGATGCCGGTGGGGGCCCGCTGGCTGGGCATGGGCCTGGGCGCGGCGGGCGGCGCGCTGGGCGGGCTGACGTTGCATTTCATCTGCCCGTTCGCCGGCACCGATCACGTGGTGCTGGCCCACGTGGGCGGGATGATCCTGGCGGCGGCGGCCGGCGCCGCGCTGCTGCCCAGCCTGCTCGAGCGCTGATGAAGTCAGGCGCGTCGTGCTGACGCTGCCGCGCTTCTTCGCGTTCGTCGTGGTGGCGCTGGCCCTGCTGGCGGGCGCCGTGCTGCTGGTGGCCGTGCGCACCGCCAACCAGGCGGTGATCAAGGTCGGCGAGAGCGCGCGCCACGACACCGCCACCCGCATCGCCGCCGCGCTGGAATCCGATCTGGGCACCGCCGAAAGGGCGGTCGCTGATTTCGAGCAGGCGCTGACCGTGGGGGCCGTGGTCGTCGGAGATCCGCTCGCCGTCCGTCGCTATCTGACCGCCGAGTTGATTGCCCTGCGCGGTCTGACCGACCTGACCCTGACCAGCGGGCTCTTCAAACGTTACGAGGACGACGGGACCATGGTCTTGTGGGCCCAGGGCCGCCGACAGATCGCCGTCTTTCGCGAGCATGACGGCCAGATCGGCGGGCGCCTGCTGACCGACGTGGCCGCCGACAGCGCGGCCGATCCGACCCGTCACGACACCTTTCGCGCCGCCGCTCATCAGGAGTGGCGGGGGCGCAGTCTGTGGAGCGACCTCTCCTATCGCGAGGGCGATGCCGCGCTGACCGCCGGCTTGCGCCGCAAGGTGATGACGGTTCAGAAGGCCATCTTTGATCCCCAGGGCAAATTCGTGGGCGTCTTGCGCGCCGGGATCACCAGCGACACGCTGGACCGCTTTGCGTCGATGAAGAGCGGCGACGATCCCCATCGCCTCTTCATCTGCGACGCCGGGGGACGGCTGGTCACCCGCCTGCAAAAGGCCGATCTGTACACCGCCGTCGACGAGGACGGCCGCCCCGATCCCGACGGCGATCTGCGCGTGGTCCCCGCCACGATCCCGCCGCCGGTCCAGGCCGCGCTGGCTCTGGCGCGCGGCGGAGCGGTGGGCGGCGCGCGCCTCGACGTCGACGGTGAACCCTACTTCGTCACCCTGGTCCCGGTCGCCCAGGGGCGGGCCCAGCAGTGGCTGGTCGGGATCGTCGTCCCCGCCAGCGCCTATGTCGGCGCCATCGCCCACGCGCGCGATCGCCTGCTGGGCCTGATGGTGCTGGTCGTGCTGGTCATCGCGGCCGTCGGGCTGGGCGGCGCGCGCACCGTCGGTCGGGGCATGCGCGCCCTGGTGACGGCCACCGAGGGAATGCGGCGCTTCACCTTCGACGCCGCGCCCGTGCAGTCGCCCTTCGGCGAGGTGCGGGGCGCGCTGGGCAGCGTGGAACGCGCCAAGACCGCCTTGCGGGCGATGGTGAAATACGTCCCGGTCGGCCTGGTCAGGCGCCTTTACGAAAGCGGACGCGACCCCGTGCTGGGCGCCGACCTTCTGGATGTGTCGCTGATGTTCACCGACATCGCCGATTTCACCAGCCACGCCGAAAAGCTGCCCCCGCCCCTGCTGGCCGACGCTCTCGGCCGGTATCTGCAGGCGGCCACCGCCGCCGTCGAGGGGCTGGGCGGCACCGTCGACAAGTACATCGGCGACGCGCTGATGGTGATCTGGAACGCGCCCGATCCCGTCGCGGACCACGCGGTGGCCGCCTGCCGGGCCGCCCTGACCTGCGACGCCGCCACCGACGAGCTGGGGCGATCGCCGTGGTGGCAGAAGGCCGGTCTCGCGCCGTGGCGCACCCGCTTTGGCCTGCACGCCGCCCAGGTGATGGTCGGGCATTTCGGCGCCCCCGACCGGCTCAGTTACACCGCGATGGGCGACGGCGTGAACCTGGCCGCCCGCCTGGAAGGCCTCAACAAGGTCTACGGCACCACCATCCTGGTCAGCGAGGAGATCCGCGACCGCGTCGGTGAGCAGTTTCTGTTTCGCCGCCTGGATCGGGTGGCCGTCAAGGGACGCAACCAATCGATCTTCATCTTCGAACTGCTGGGCGTCGCCGGCGATCCCCTGGCCACCCGGCGCCTGGCCAGGCTGAAGCCATATGAAGATGCGCTGGCTGCCGCCCACCGCCGCGAATTCCAGGAGGCGCTCGACCTTCTGGCGCCGCTGACCGATGATGCGGCGGGCGCCGTCCTGGCCGATCGATGCCGGCACTGGAAACAGGAGCCGCCACCGGCCGACTGGGATGGCACCTGGGTGGCCGCATCGAAATGAGCACCGTCGGTTATCCCCGTAACCGCGCGCGTCGGCGGACGTAACTGTGGCGCACGAAGATCCCGACGGGCGAGAAAGGGCACGCGGCAGATGAGAAAGCGCATCGTGGTGGTGGGAGGCGGATTCGCCGGCGTCTACGCCGCGCAGGCGCTGGAGCGCAAGCTGGGCCGGCGCGACGACTGGGAGATCCTTCTTTTCAGCCGCGACAACTACTTTGTGTTTCAGCCGATGCTGCCCGAGGTGATCTCCGGAACCATCGGGCTCACCGATGTGGTCAGCCCGCTGCGCCGGCTGCTGCGCCGCACGCACGTGGTGGTCCGGGACGTCGAGTCGATCGACATCGCCAACCAGACCATCAGCGCCGCCCCCGGCTTCCGCCCGCACGCCCACGTCGAACATTACGATCACCTGGTGCTGGCGCCTGGCACCGTCACCGATTTTCGGGGTCTGCCAGGATTGCCCGAGCACGCCCTTCCGTTCAAGAACCTGTCCGACGCCCTGGAGCTGCGCGCCCGCGCCATCCGCGCCCTGGAGGAGGCCGACATCGAGGACGACGACCCGGTCCTGCGCAAGCAGCTCCTGACCTTCGTCGTGGCAGGCGGTGGTTTCTCCGGCGTCGAGGTGGTGGCCGAGCTGAACGATTTCGTGCGCGGCATCGCCCGCCTCTATCGCCGCATCAACCCCGCGGACATTCGTGTGGTGCTGGTGCACGGACAAGGCGAAATCCTCCCCGAGGTAGCCCCCAAGCTGCGCGCCTTCGCCGCCAAGATCTTGCGCCGGCGCGGCGTCGAGCTGGTGCTGAACCAGCGCCTGAAGGCGGCCACCGCCGAAGCAGCCATCCTGTCGGATGGCAGCGCCATCCCGACGCGCACGCTGGTCTCGACCATCCCGTCGTCGCCGCACCCGCTGGTCGACACGCTGCCGTTGCCGAAGACGAAGAATGGCCGCCTCATCGTCGACGCCAACCTGCGGGTGCAAGGCCGGCCAGACGTCTGGGCGGTGGGCGACTGCGCGTCGGTGCCCACCGCCGACGGCACGCCCTGCCCGCCCACGGCCCAGCACGCCACCCGCCAGGCCCACCTGGTCGCCGACAACATCGTCGCCACCATCAACGGCGGCGGGCTGCGCGCCTTTGACTTCAAGGGGCTGGGCAAGATGGGCTCGCTGGGGCGACGCAACGCCGTGGCCGAGATCTTCGGCATCGGGATCTCCGGCTTTCTGGCCTGGTTCTTGTGGCGGACGATCTATCTGTCAAAGCTCCCCGGCTGGGGCCGGCGGCTCAAGGTGGCCAGCTCGTGGACGCTGGACCTGATCCTGCCGACGGAGCTGATCCAGCTGCGCCTGGGCGCCAGCGGCGGCGCCACGCACGAACATTTCGAACCGGGTCAGACGGTGTTCAACGAAGGCGAGCTGGGCGATCGCGTCTACATCCTCCTGTCCGGCAAGGCCGAGGTGGTGCGCAGACACCTCGCCGTCCCGGGCGACAACAGCAAAGGCGAGCGCGGCGGCGAGCAGGTGCTGACCACGCTGGGCCCCGGCGAATGCTTCGGCGAGATGGCCCTCCTCGGCAGCGCGCCCCGCAACGCCACGGTTCGGTGCCTGGACGCGATGACCGTGCTCAGCATCCCCAAGCGCGAGTTCGGTCTGCTGGCCGCCAACGTCCCCGGTCTGCGCGCCAGCTTTGAACAGGTGATGGCCCGTCGAGGTCTGCCAGCCACCGCCACGCCGTCACCACCCAGTACGCCAGGCCCGCCCCCACCGCCGGCTTCGTAGCCGCGGCCTCGGCCGCGCCGTTCAGCGGGGTAAGAACAACAGCAGCGTCGCGCCGGCGGTCAGGGCCAGCACCGCCACCTCGAACGTGGTCTGGGCCAGACGCCGGACCACCTTGCGGCCCACCATCGCCCCCAGGGCCACCGCCGGCAGCATCAAGAGATCGAACAGCAGCGACCGCGCCGTGATCATCCCGCGCCAGCGATAGATGGGCAGCTTGCTGAGGTTGATCAGGAAAAAAAACCAGGCGCCGGCCGCCACGAACTCTTCCTTGGGCAGGCGTTTGGACAGAAGGTAGACGTTCATCACCGGCCCGGCGGCGTTGGCCACCGTGGTGGCGAATCCAGCCAGCACGCCATAGCGCGCGCTGTGCGACCACCCGGTTGGCACCCCGACCTGCTGGCGCCATTTTCGCCAGAGGTGCGCGCCGATCATGGTCAGCACCACGGCCGCGATGATGGGACGCAGGACCGATTCACCCCACCCCAGCGCCACCGTCCCCGCCCCCATGCCCACCAGCACCCAGGGCGCCAGGTCGAACAGCCGTCGCGCCTGGGCGTGGCGGCGGTAATAGGCGATGGCGAACAGATCGGCCGTGCACAGCATCGGCAACAGCCAGCCGGCAGAGGCGCGCGCGTTGCCGACCACCATCACCATCAGCGGCACCACGGCGATCCCGAATCCCGGCACGCCGCTCTTGGCGATCCCGACGAACAGGCCGCACACCGCGCCCAAGATCCACTGCCAAACAGCCAACGGCGGCATCCGCGCGCCACGATACACGACGGGCGGCGCGCTGAGATCGTCCCCGTTGGTTCAGTTCAGTTACAAGCGCCCAGATCGTCCCAGGCGTCGCGCCAGTACCCGGACGGCGCCAGCGGTTCGTAAGCGGGCTGCTGGCACCAGAAGCCGGCCGGACTGGGCTTGCAGCGAAAAAGGTGTGAGGGGTTGCCGTGCTTGATCGTGGTGCCCGGCTGGCCGTTGAGGCCCGGTAGGTAGCTGGCCGTCGCGGCCGCCGACCATTCGGCGACGCCCGCGCAGGACAGCCCGCCGCCGGCGCCACCGCTGCCCGACGCCCCGCCGGTGCCCGCGGCGCCGCCTTTACCGCCGGCGCCGCCGCTGCCAGGAACGTCGGCGGACATGTCCGCGGCTCCGTCGACACCGTTGCCGCCGCCGCTGCCCAAGGTGGAACCGTCGGAACCGCCGGAACCACCGGCGCCGGTCGTCCCTCCGCTTCCGCCTCCCCCTCCGCCCCCGCTGCCGGATTCCCCACCACTGCCGCTGCTCCCGCCGCTGCCGCTCTCCGGTGCGCCGCCGCTGCCTTCGGCGCTGGCGCCGCCCGTGCCGTCCATCGTGCCCCCCGCACCGTCCGGTTGGCTGAGGGGGGCGCCGTCTGAAGCAAGGTGACCGCTGAATGGTTCGGCCCCGGAGCAACCGAGGATAACCATCAAGGAACCGACCAGCGCCCGCGACGGCTGCGGCGGCCCTGCCTTACCCCATGAGGCCAGCATCAGGGATTTCATAGGCCAGTACGATCGTATCTTGGCTGTACGTTTTCGTCACGACGCGTTTGTTGTCGCAGAAAAATCACCGCGCGGTGTGTTGTCCGCCCGCATACAAAATCGATCGAAAATCAGTGCAGGAATGCATAGTTCGCGGGGAAGTTTGGTTTGCCGGCGCCATGGATTTCCCGATATCGCTGCTGATTTCGCCGAAACCAACCCCGCTGGCCAGCGTTGAGCATTTTAGACAATCGTTGCATGCCTTTTTCGACGGCGTGTCGGGACTGCCACCACTTTGAGTGAATTCCACATTCCACAATGGAACACTCAAAACAAAATTGTATTGGCTGATCTGACACTGTCATTCAGTCGGGACAACTCCCGACTGTCACACAGAAAACTCTTGCCATCGTCACCGTCGCTGTTGCTAACCTCCGGGCGCTTCCCTTCGTCCTGCCGGGCAAAGATCTCATGAGCATCCTGTCGCGACTTTTCCCCAAACACGACGCCGGGGCCCCCGCCGGCGACCCAGCGCCAGCCCCCGCGCCAGAATCCGCGCCCGCTGTCCCGACGGCCCCGCCAGCGGCGCCGCCGTCCGGCACCCGGTTACCGCCCCCAAGACCGACCACCCCCTCGACGGTGAAGCGATCGAAGGACCCCAAGGAAGGTCCCGGGGCGCCGGGCCGGGCCGCGCCGCCGGTTCAACCGTCCGCCGGCAACAACGCCACCCGCAGGGGCGCTGCGCCCGGCCGCCGCGAGAAGGCCGTCGATACCACGGCGCCGACCACCGCCGCCCTCGAAACTTCCGCGTCATCGGCGAAACCAGCGCCGCCTCCCGACGTAGCCACATCGATCGACGAAGCGCTCCGCAAAGTCTTTCCCACCGAAGACTCGGATCCCACGGCGGTGACGGCGACGGAATCCGCACAGTCAATCGGACAGGCCGCGATGAAGACTTTGCTCACAGTGCCGCTCCCGTCGCTGGAAAATTCCGGCGGCCCCCCCGGCCCCACAACCACCACGCCTGCGGCGGCCGTCCTCAGCGACGCCGATCGGGCGGCTGCGCGCGCCACGCTGTCCGATCTGGCCGCCGAGCACGTGCGCCCCGTGCGCAGCTTGATGCTGGAGCTGCAATGGGGTGGCGCGGCCGTCGCCTGGACCGTGGCGGCGCGGGGCGCGCTCAGCTCCCTGCGGCGCATGGCCGAGCAGATCGAGATGGAGGCGTTGAATCAAGCCATCAGCGCCTTCTTGATTCCGCTGGATCACGCCGTGGTCAACGAATTCATCACCGAAGAGCTGGGGCGACAGCTGACCGCCACGTATGCCGACCTGGTCAGCGCCCTGCCCGGCGCGTTCGAGCTGGAAGGCGACCGCGATCGGCGCGAGCCGCTGCTGGTTCAGTCGGTGCTGGGTCAGGTGCCAGGCCTGGAGCCGCTCATGGTGCAGCGCCTGTTTGCCGTCGGCCTCGGTCGCCTGGACTCCTTGCTGCGCGCCACCGCCGAAGAGGTGGCCGTGGTCGCCGATCTGCCCGGACCCACCGCCGCCGCGCTGGTGGCCAAGGCGCAGGAGCTGCGCCGGACGGCCGGGGGCGGCGGGCCGCCCGAGATCACCGACGCCAGACGCGTGCTGGAGCCGCTGGTGGCCACGCTGAAGATCCAGCAGCAGGAATACACGCGCGCCGCGCAGGGCTGGTCCGCGGACAATCTGACCGCCAAGCGCCGCCATCGCCGCGATCGCGAGCTGACCTTTCTCAAGATCAAAGGGGCCATGGCCCGCCTGGGCGACGTCGATTTCGCCTTGCGGCTGCAGACCTATTCTTTCGCACGACGGATCGACGAGCTGGAGCAATACCTGCAACAAGCGGGCGGTTTGGCGCGCGCTTCCTAGGATGGAGAAACACCGATGGCCGAGCTGACCCGTGATCAGGTTTTGGAGAGGTTCCGGCGCGCCGAGAAACTGGAGCGCGCCGACCTGCGCGGGATCGATCTGGCGAAGGCGCCCCTGCCGTCGGCGGCGCTGGCCCGGGCTGATCTGGAAGGGGCCAACCTGGAGGGCGCCAACCTGCGCGGCGCCGTGCTGAAGAACGCCAACCTGCGCGAGGCCCACCTGATCGGCGCCGACCTGCGCGAGTGCAATCTTGAATGCGCCGACCTTGAAGAGGCGAACCTGGAGCGCGCCAACCTGGCCGGCGCCAACCTGCTGCGCGCCAACCTGGAGGGGGCCAACCTGACCGGGGCCACGCTGACCGGCGCGCGCCTGGGATTCGCCCAGCTGGGGACGGCGAACCTGACCGGCGCCGACCTGCGGGAAGCGATCCTGGTGCACGCCGAGCTGGCGGAGGCGCACCTCGGCAACGTCAAGGCGACCGCCGCGGACTTCACCGGGGCCAACCTGCGCGCCGCCACGCTGACCGGCGGTGATTTCACGCGCGCGCAATTCCTGGACGCGCAGCTGGTCGAGGCACGGGCCACCGGCGCCAAGATGGGCGGCGCGGTGTTGCGCAAGGCCGACCTGACGCGCACCGATCTCTCCAAGGCTGACCTGGCCAACGCCGATCTTCGGCAGGCGCACCTGGCCGGCACGGTCTTTCAAGGCGCCACGCTGACCGGCGCCAAGGTTGCCGGCGTGATGGGCGGCAGCGCCAACGTCGGCGATCTGCAGGTCACCTGGGTCGACGCCAGCCCGGAAGGAAACGGCTCCGCCCGCGTCACCGACGGCGAGATCCCGGCCCTGCTAGGCGGCGCCCGCGCGCCAGGAGCCGGCACCCGCGACAGGCCGGCCGGCGACCGACGTTATTTCGGGCGCGGAGACATCCTGCGCAACGCCACGCTGGAGTTCACCGCCGGCGCCAAGGTGGAGATCGACAGCGTCTTTGAAAACTGCTCGATCGTCCTGGGCGAGGGGGCGGCCGTCGTGGTCGGTCAGTCGGGCGTGCTGGCCGACTGTCAGATCTCGGGCGCCGGCGACATCACCGTGCACGGACAATTTTTCGAGCGCGAACGCCCCGGGATCGTCGGACCACGCGCCCTGGTGGTCACCGGGCGCGGCGCGCTGGACGCGTCGGTGCAACAGGCGGCCACGCCCACCCGGTTCGCCTTCGAACGGGGCTGCCGCCTGCGTCTCAAGGTCATGAAGGCCAGCAGCAGTGAAGCGGAAGCCGAAGCCAAGGCAAAAGCAAAAGCAAAAGAAAGACAGGAAGGGCGGTTAACCCATGGCTGACAGAGGCAACGCGCGCCCGGCGCCAGAAAAGAAGACCGTCATCGAAGAGGGCACCGCCTTCAAAGGGACGCTGTCGGCGAACTGCGCCGTGTTGGTGCGCGGCCAGGTCGAGGGCGAGATCACCGGGCCGTCGCTGGACGTCGCCGAGAGCGGCACCGTCGACGGTCAGGTCAAGGTCACCGAGCTGCGCTCGAAGGGTGACTTGACCGGGACCTTCGAGGCCGACGACGTGATCCTGTGCGGTCGCGTCCGCGACGAGACGGTGATCATCGCCAAGACGTTGGAGGTTGTTCCGCCCAAGACCGGAACTGGGACCGGAACTGGGACCGGGGCGCTGGCCGTCGAGCTCTTCGACTGCGAGCTGCAAATCGGCGAGGTGCCGGCCAAGGAGGCGGCCCTGCGCGAAGCGCTGGCCTCGGGCGCCGGGCACACCGGAACGGCTATCAAGGAGAACAGCGCCGCTCTCGTCGCCGCCGCCGCTCCGGTCGCCGGGGCCGAGCGTCCCGCGCCGGCCAACTCCAGCACGCCGACCTGATGGCAGAACTTTCGCCCGCCGACGTCCTTCGGCGATTCGCGCGTGGCGAAAAGCTGGACCGCGCCGATCTGCGCGGCATCAACCTCAGCAATGCCGCGCTGGCCGGCGCGGAGCTGGGGCGCGCCGATCTGGACGGCGCCGACCTGCGGGGCGCCGATCTCAGCGGCGCCAGCCTGAAGAACGCCAGCCTGCGCGAAGCCAACCTCAGCGGCGCCAACCTGCGTGAGGCCCGGCTGGAGAGCGCTGATCTGGAAAAGGCCAACCTGGAGGGCGCGGTGCTGATCGGCGCCGACCTCACCCGCGCCAACCTGGAGGGGGCCAACCTCAGCGGGGCGAACCTGGCCGGCGCACGTCTTCGCCGCTCGCAGCTGGCGGGTGCCAACCTGACGGGCGCCGATCTGCGCGACGCCGCTCTCATGCACGCCGACCTGTCCGGCGCATCTCTGGATCGGGTGAAGGCGGCCAGCGCCGAGTTCAACAACGCCAGCCTGCGCGGCGCATCGATGGTGCAAGGCGACTTCACCCGCGCATTGTTTCACGACGCCTCGCTGACCCAGGTGCGGGCGCGCGGGGCCAAGCTGGGCGGTGCATCGCTGGTCAAGGCCGATCTCAGCCGCGCCGATCTGTCAGAGACCGACTTCAGCCTGGCCGATCTGCGGCGCGCCCGGCTGACCGGCGCCACGCTGCGCGCGGCTTGCCTGACCGGGGCCAAGGTGGCGGGTCTCATCGGCACCGGCGCCGCCCTGGACGCCGATCTGCAGGCGGCGTTTCTTGATCCCAGCCCGGAGGGCGACGGGGCCGCGCGCCTCACCGATTCGGAGATCCCCTTCCTGCTCAGCGGTTTCGTGGCCGGCGAGATCGGCGGCGGCGGCGCCAACCGGCGCTACTTCGGGCGTGGCGATACTTTGCGCGACGCCACGCTGGCCTTCGACGGCGGCGCGCGCGTCGAGATCGACAGCCTGTTCGAGAACTGTGTCATCAACCTGGGGCCCGGCACCGAGCTGGTGATCGGTCGGGCCGGGGTTCTGGCCGGCTGCCAGATCACCGGCGGCGGCGACGTCACGGTGCACGGCCATTTCTTTCAGCGCCGCAGCCCCGGCATCATCGGCGTCCGTACGCTGCGCGTGACCAGCCAGGGCGCAATGGTGGCCAGCGTGGAACAGAACGAGCGCGATACGCGGTTCGCCTTCGAAAAAGGGAGCCGCCTGCGCCTGCGCATCGCCCGCGCCAGCGCCATCCGGGACAAGGACAAGGAGAAGGACGCCGATGATAGACGACCCAAACGCCGTCAGCCCCGGGCCAGCCGCTCCGCCTAAGGATACGATCGTCGAGGAAGGCAGCGCGCTCTCGGGCACGCTGGCCTCGAGCGGACACGTCCTGGTGAGAGGCCGACTGGAGGGCGACGTGGTCAGCCCCACCGTGGAGGTGACCGAGACCGGCGCCCTGACCGGCAAGATCAAAGCGGGCGTCCTGCGGTCGCGCGGAGCGCTGGGCGGACTGCTGGAGGCCGATGAGATCGAGCTCGCGGGCCGCGTCCTGGATCACACGGTGATCCGCGCGCGCGGCCTGGCGGTCGCGCCGGGAACCGGCGACGTGTTCGGCGCGCAGTTCGGCGACTGCGAGATCGAGGTGGGCGACGAGCCCGATCGCGATCGCGCCGTCGGTGCGGCGTCCGCTCCGGTGCGCGGCCGCCTGCTCGATCCCGACGGCCCTCGCTAGCCCCGCGCCGCACGTTCGCGCCCGCGCGCACGCCCACATACATGGCCGCGGCATAACCACACTTGCCGGCCGCGCAAGTGCCATTCGCCGCATTTTCATGGCGATTCGTCTCGGTGGCGGTTACTAAGAACATAGACCACCTGTTTTGGAGACGGAGAGACGATGCAGCGTTTGCACGCACGGGTCCTGGCTTCTGTGATCGTGTTCGTCCTGGGAGGATGCAGCTGGAGCGGTAACAAAGGCAGCGACACCGGCTCGGGCGGTGACACCGGCGGCGGCGGTGCGATTGGCTCCGGCAGCGGCGGCAGCGACCTGCCAGGCAGCGGGGGTGTGATCGGCACCGGTGGCAGCGGTGTCGACGCCGACACGAGCGGCACCGGCGGCGTCGTCGGCGGCGGCGACGATGGGGGCTCGACCGACGTTCCCACCTGTGGAATGCAGACCTTCAAACTCGAATCAACGCCGCCCGACCTGCTGGTGGTCCTGGATCGCTCGGGATCGATGCTGGAGCAGCCCAACGGACAGGCCTGCCCGGGCACCACGCCCACTCCGGCCTGCGTCCAGTCGCAAAAATGGACCCAGGTCACCTCGGCGATCAATCAGGTCGTCACCCAGACCGAGAGCACGATTCGCTGGGGCCTGAAGGTCTTCCCGGACACCGGCGCTTGCGGCGCGGCCGCAGCGCCGAAGGTCGCCATCGGCGACAAGAACGCCGGCGCCATCGGCGTGGCCATGACCAATTCAGTCCCACCGCTGAACGGCGCCGCCACGCCCACGGCTGTCGCGGTCAGCAGCGCTGCCGCCTATCTGACCGCGCTGCCAGACACGAATCCCAAGTACATCCTTCTGGCCACCGACGGTCTGCCCAACTGCGCCGGCGCCGTGCCCGACCAGTCAAAAGCCGACGAGGTTGCTTCCATCGCAGCCGTCATGGACAGCGCCGGCAAGGGCATCCCGGTGTTCGTGGTCGGCATCGCCACCAACACCGGCGCGGACGCCACCCTCACCAGCATGGCAAACGCGGGTGGCCGGCCGCAAATGGCGACGGGGTTACCCGCCTACTATCTGGTGACCAATAGCGATCAGCTCGTCGCGACGCTGAAGACCATCCAGCGCAAGATCGCCTCCTGCGAATTCAAGCTGGAGAAGGCGCCCGCGATGGCGGAAAAGGTGATGGTCAAGAGCAGCGGCACGGTCATCCCGAAAGACGCCACCGCCGGTTGGGACTATGGCGACGCCACCATGACGTCGATCGTTCTCAAAGGGTCCTATTGCGACCAGGTCATGGCCGGCACGATCACCGACATCGAAGCGGTCTTCCCCTGCGTCCCCATCTTCGTGCCCTGACGACGCCGCCCCGACGAAGCCAGGTGCCGGCGTCGCTCAGGCGCCGGCGATCAACTTGAACAGACGACCCTTCAGCGTGCGCGGGACCAATCCGCCATGGTTCACCACCAGGGCGATGCAGTCTTCACCCTTCTCCACCTGCTGCTCGTGATCGATGCCGCGGTCACGGACGCAGACGTCACCACGCTGAAAATGGGCGTCGCCCTCGTTGAGGCCACCGCGAAAGACCACGGTGTACTCGGGCCCCTCGTGGTCGTGCAGGGGGATGACCACGCCCGGCCGCAGTTGAACCAGGCGGGCCACCGCGCCCGGCTCGCGCAGGCCCACGCGGATCTCCCGAATCCCCGGCACCAGCAAGCGCCAGTGCGGCTTGCTGGCGGCGGTCAGATACCGGTTCAGCGTGGCGGGCAGCCCCAGCGCTTCCAGCGTCGGATCCAGGGCCGGCGATTGCGGTGGCGGTTCGCTCTTGGGTGTCAGGCCGCCCAGCAGTCGCGCACGGACACCGTCATGCGCCGGCGAAAAACCGAACGTCAATAACGACGCGCCGGCCACGATCTCCAGATCGGCCACGCGCTGGCGGCAGTCCGTGCAAAGGTCCAGGTGGCAACCGACCGGCAGCCCCAGCGCCTCGGTGGCGTTGCCCGCCGAGTAGTCCAGGAGGACCTCGTCCGAAAAGTGGTGCTGCGGAACGACAGTCTCCATGACACGCCTATTCTGTAGCCGGGACGCCCACGAACGCCACCGGAACGGTGGGGTGTCCGCAGACAGGCGGAGCTGTTCGGGAGAACGCGGGGGCGCCCATGACAACGATACGAACGGCAGCCTGCAGCGGATCGGTTTCACGTCTGAATGATGTGGGATAGGCTGCACCCACGACGACTTTCCCGTCGTGCACCCAGCCAGGACGGAGGTTCCACGATGATACGGGCTCTGGCATTGACCGTCAGTGTGGCGTTGCTGGCGGCAGCCTGCTCGTCTGGCTCGACCACCCCCGGCTCCGGCCCAGGTGGTTCCGGCGGACCGGGCAGCGGCGGCCTTGCCGGTGCGACCGGCGGCAGCAGCGGCGCCACCGGCGGGCAAATGGCCGGCGGAAGCGGCGGAAGCGGCGGCAGCGGCGCCGCCGGCAGCCCGGGCGACGGCCCGGTGGCGATCGACAGCAGCGGCAGCAGCGCCGACGCGGCCGACGTCAGCGCCGGGGGCGACGCGGTCTCATCCGGTTGGCCGCCGGTCACCGATTACGCCGCCGTGGGACCATTCGCCATCAAGCGCGACGTCAACACCGGCCCGGCCGGCGCTTATGACGTTTTCCGGCCCGACGATTTGACCGCCGGCGGCCGCAAGCACCCGATCATCAGCTGGAACAACGGAACCATGTACTCCCTCGATCAGTACAAACCGCTCCTCGACCACTGGGCCTCTTACGGGTTCGTGGTCATCGGCGCGCACACCAACACCACGAACGGCGGCGCCGTGCACAAGGCCGGCATCGACTGGCTGGTGGCCCAGAACGCAACCGCCGCCAGCCCGTACCACGACACCCTGGACGTCACCAGGATCGGCGCCTCGGGTCATTCACAGGGCGGAGGAGCCACCCTGGCCGCCGCCGCCAACAAACCCGGCACCACCGGCATCACGGCCAGCCTGCCGCTGATGCCCATCCTCTCATTCGAGAGCGACACCAGCATCCTCATGAAGCAGACCGCCCCGGTGCTGCTCGTCAGCGCCACCATGGACCCCCGTTCGATGGGCGTCGCCGATCAGACCATCGCCGTCGTCAAGACCGAGTTCGTCAACGCCGAGTTCAAAGGCGTCCACGAAGACGCCATGAACCCGGCCATGCACGGACCGGCGCTGGCCTGGTTCCGCTTCCGCTTGATGGACGATCAGAACGCCCGATCGTTTTTCTATCCCGCGGCGACGTGCGGTCTGTGCAAGGACCCAACCTGGATGATGGTGCGCTACAAGAACAGTCCGTAAGACGCCGCGCTCAACGGCGACTGCGACGACGACGCAACGCCAGCAGCGCCGCCAGCCCGAACGCGGCCAGGCCCGAGCCAGCGGGTGTCCCCGCCACCGCGCAACCGTGTGACTTGGTGGGATCGTCGCTGGGCAGCGCGACCGCCTGCGAAACGCCGGCGGTGACAGTGATGCTGGTCGATGTCCGGTGACCGGCGCCGTCGACGGCGGTGACGGTGATGGTCTGCCGACCGGTGATGTTGGTCAGGTCCCACTGAAAAGGGGCCGCCATCGACGTCGCGCTCAGCTTTTGCGGCGAGACGTTGACGGTCACGTTGGCGACGCTGCACTCGTCGCGCGCGTCGACCCGGACCGAGAAGTCGTGTCCAACCATGGCGTTGTCGCCGGGCTCGGTGATGGTGACCGTGGGCGCCTGTGTATCCGACTTGCAACCGAACACGGCCGGCTTGTCGCCGCCCGGCCAGGCCCCCAGGCGTTCCTTCATCATCTGATAGGAATTCTGAATCGGGCGTGCACAGCGGTCGTCCTTGACCGTGTTGTTGGCGTCTTCAAAGCTGTCGCAGTTGTGACAGATGGTGGGCAACATCAGATCGTCGTCGCTGGTGGTGTGCTCCAGGCCAACCAGGTGCGCCTGCTCCTGCGCGATGATGGTGGCGGTCTGCTTGGCGCTGTCGCCGCCCATGAACGTATAGGCGACGCCGCCATAGATGTCCTTGCACAGGAACGGCGCCACGCCGGCCACGCGCGCGTCGACGCCGCACCAGGCGCCGCCGCCCGACGAGATCACCTCGGTGTAGAACTTTCCGCTGGTGGGACGCTTCAGGGTGAAGACGACGTTGAGATCGGCGTACCACTTGTCCAGATAGGTCTGAATCTGGCGCTGGCAGTCTTCCAGCGTGGGGGCAAAGTTGCAGACAAACTTGGGGGCGGTGCCGGTGCAGGCATTGACGGCGGTGGCCGGCAGCTCCTTGCCGTCGGCATAGGCCAGATAGACCACCCGCGGTTCGGCGGTGTTGCCCCCGCTGAGGTTGTCCACGGTCGGATCATCAGGAACGGGCACGTCCACCAGGACGCTGCCCGTGGTCTCCAGATTGGACAGCGGTGTCATCCCCGGTTCTATCCCCGGTGTCGATCCGTCACCGCAGGCAGAGAGCGACAGCGAAATCAGAGTGATCCCCAGTGCCGGGCGAAATGCGCGAACCGAACGAAAGATGATGCGTGGTACTGACAAGACCTGGTTCCCTCCGTGCGGCTTGCCGAGCCGGTGGCTATGAATCTCGACCTGTGGCAGGGTCTTCCTCTGGCCATCGTCACTCGGCCCCCCGAGCTTGACGCCGCGCCGCTTCCAGCTTGAAACTGAGGACCGAGCCAACCTTTCATGACTGCCGCCGAGACTTTCGTTGCCGAGCTAGACGCGAAGAACCAAACGTCGATTGAACGTCTCGTCGGCGCCCTGGCCGCCAGCGTCGCCAAGGAGGGATTCGAGGTCGCCGACGTCCTGCGACTGACCTTGAAGGCCGCCATCGAGGGCGCCGAGGTGGCGGCCCTGTGGGTGACCGACTGTGATGATCTGGGCGCCAAGCTGGTGCTGGCCGAACAATGCGGCGACGGCGCCAAACACTATCGGCTGATCGCCGGGCGGCTGGCCGCCCTTGGTTTTGATCTCAGCACTTACGACCCGCGCGACGGTGGATATTCCAAGTTGTTCGCCTTCTTGCGCTCGCTGCAAACAGATGAAGAGCGCTCTTCGGCCGGCCACCTGACGCTGAAGGCCATGGCCATGGCCCGCTTCACCGCGCTGGCCAACTTCTGCGAGGAGAAAGGCGACGTCGATACGGCGAACCTCTATCGCGGTCAGATTATGACGGACGAGCTGCGTTACTACGACGAGGGCAAGCGCGCCCTGGCGCTCTCGGCCACCAACGAGGAGAGCCAGGCCCGGGCGCGCCGCGCTGCGTATCGGGCGCTGGAGCTGGTGGGCGAGGCCCAGGATCCCCTGCAATTGCGCAGGGCGATGCTCAAGCGTCGCTGACCGGTCGCCACTTTCTCCGTGAGGTCGACAACACCTGCTATAGTCCTTGACACATGGCGACCGAGGGACCTGCGATATTACCCTCGCAATTCGGTCGCTATACCCTGCTGGCCCGGCTAGCCCTGGGAGGCATGGCCGAGGTCTTCCGCGCGAAGATCGTTTCGTCGCACGGCTTCGAGAAGATCCTGGTCATCAAGCGGATCCTTCCGCACCTGGCGTCGGACAAGACGTTCATGTCGATGTTCATCGACGAGGCCAAGCTGACCGCGCAGCTGACGCACCCGAAGATCGTGCAGATCCTGGACTTCGGCGAGGTGGGCGGAAAGTACTTCATCGCCCTGGAGTTCGTCGACGGATTCGACGCCCTGGCGCTGCTGCGCACCTGCGCGCAAAAACGCATGCGCCTGCCTCTGCCGCTGGCCTGCTTCATCGCCGTCGAGGTGCTGGAGGCGCTGGACTACGCGCACAACGCCAGGGACATGGACGGAAGTCCGATGAACCTCGTTCATCGGGACATCTCACCGTCGAACATCTTCATGTCCAAGGGCGGCGACGTGAAGCTGGGGGACTTCGGAATCGCCCGCGCCGAGGAGCGCGAATCGAAAACGCAGGCCGGCACGCTGAAGGGCAAGTACGGCTACATGTCGCCCGAGCAGGTCGTCGGGACGTCGATGGATGCGCGCAGCGATCTGTTCGCCGTCGGCGTGGTGCTGGCCGAGATGTTCATGGGGCGCCGGCTGTTCACCGCCGCAAACGATCTGGACGTCCTGCTGATGGTGCGGGACGCGCACCTCGATCGGTTGAATCGCTTTTGCAACGACCTTCCGCCGGCGCTGGATCGCATCGTGCGGCGCGCCCTGAAGAAAGATCCCGAGCAGCGCTACCAGACGGCGGCCGAGTTTCGCGACGATCTGGCCGAGTATCTTTTCACGTCGGGAAAGCGGGTCAGCACGACCGACCTGCGCCATTTCATCACCGACCTGTTCGACAGCCGCCCCGAAGCGGCGGCGAGACTGTCCCAGCAAGGGCGCAAGCTGCCCGAGCCGCCCGAGCCTGCTCGTCGCGAGCCGGTGCCCGCCCCAGCCGCCGCGGCCGGCCGCGGGCCGAACCCCGTCGGCTTTCCCGCCAGACGCGTGTCGGACGAAGCGACCGCCGATCTGCAGATCGAGATCGATCACCCGCGGCCCAACGCCTCCTCGCCGCCGGCGAAAGGCGAGGCCATGATGAAGGCGCCCGGCGGCACCATGCTCGGTCAGGCGTTGGCGCAACCGCTGGCGGTCGTCGATCTGGATCAGTGGGTCAATGAATCGGAGCGCTCTTCGGTGCGCGGAACCGGGTGGACGCCGCTGCCGGCGGGCGCGCCCAGCGGCCGCGGACGAACGTCCAGTACGCGCAGCGACGTCGGCCGGTTCGTCTCCGGCGCCCCGGGCCGCCCGCCCGACAGCGCGGGCGACGTCAGCATCATCACGCCCATGCGGGTGTTCTCCGATCTCGCGGTGGCGCAGGAGACGGGATTGCTCCGTTTCGAACTGGCCGGCCACGCCAAGGAGGTCTACCTGGTGAGCGGTGCCCCCGAGTCGGTCAACTCGAATTTGCCCAACGATCGCTTCGGCGAATACCTGGTCGGCAAGGGCGTGCTCAGCGCGGGCCAGCTGGAAAAAGCGCTGGAGACGCTGCCCCAGTACGCGGGCAAGCTGGGCGACACGCTGGTCGGGCTGGGCATCTTGAAACCGCTGGACGTCTTTCGCCTGCTGTCGCAACAGGTCCGCGATCGGGTCATCGACGTCTTCGCCTGGACGGAGGGAACGTTCGCGTTTTACCGCGGCGTCACCAACCCCCAGGAGAGCTTTCCGCTGGGCCTCGACACGTTCGAGATCCTGGGCGCCGGCGTCCTCAACCTGCCGTATGAGTTGCTGGAGCGACGGTTCGCCAGCCTCCTCGACTGTCACGTCTCGGCCACCGCGCGACTGCGCATTCCCCCGGAAGCGTTTCGGCTGGGGCCGACACCAGGCGAGGTGCTGGAGATGCTGGACGGGCAGCGGACGCTGCGCGCCTGGATGGGTCATTTCACGGCGCCCGAGGAGCTGCTGACGTTCCTGCGTGCGCTGTACCTTCTGGGCGAGACCGATCTGGCGCAGTTCGACTAGACAGACAGGAAAACGGCGCGCGCCAGCGAAACGGCGCGCTAGCGAAACGGATCAATGGTCAAATCATTTGCCAGCGGCCGCTGGCGGCGGCGCACGGTCTTCAAGCGCGCGGGCGGAGCGGCCGCCGATGTGGCGTGCCGGCTGGCGGGCGTCCGCAGTGACTGCGGCGGCGGCACCAGCGGATCGACCGACGCAGGGGTCGGCGCGAAGACGGCCGGCCCCGACGGGAGAGCACTTGCCGCCGTGGCGGCCACAGGCGCCACCGGGTCCAGCGCAGGCGCCGGAGCGCGCGAGCCGCGCCAGGCGCCAACCGCCAGCGCCAGAATCAACACGGCGCCAGCCGCCGCCGCCGTCGCTCGCTGCCGGCGCCCACGCAACCAGCGCCCGAGCGTCCCGGCCTTGACCAGGATCGGCACCTCCTCGGCGGGGACGATCTCCAGCGACACCTCGGCGCTGGGTCCCGCCGGACCAAGTCCCTGCGGAATCCGCCGATCGCTCGACCGCTCGTTCGAAGACGATCGACTGCCGTCGCTGCTGCTCTTCGAGCGCGGCACCGGCGCCCTGGCGATGACGGCGTCGCTGGGCTCCGCGTTCAGGTAGGCCTCGCCCGGTCCGGGGGTGACCGTGCTCGGCTCTTCGCCGAACAGTCGTTCCAGAAGCTCGGGGATGGCCTGCGCGACGAACCGCTCGGTGTGAACCACCTGCTCCAGGTCGGTGGCCATGACCGCGGCCGCCGGGTACCGCCGCTCCCGATCGCGTTCCAGGGCGCGGGCCACGATTGCGTCCAGGGCGGCGGGAATACCCGCCCGCACCGAAGAGGGTGGCGGCACCGCCATCATCAGGACGTTGCGCATGGTCTGAAATTCGCTGTCCGCCGAAAACAGTCGCTGTCCGGTCAACATCTCCCACAGCACCACGCCCAGCGCGAAGACATCCGAACGTCCATCCAGGGGCTGGGCGCGGACCTGCTCGGGCGACAGATAAGCCAGCTTCCCCTTGACCTGTCCGGCGTCGGTCTCGGCCATTTCAGTCTCACCGTGGCCGACCTCCTTGGCGATGCCGAAGTCGAGGATCTTCACCGCCCCCGTGCGCAGCAGCATGATGTTCGACGGCGTGACGTCACGGTGGACGATCCGCACCGGCTGCCGGTTGCCGTCGACCAGCGTGTGAGCGTGGTGCAGGCCCACCGCGGCCTGCTGGGCGATGAACGCGGCGATGACCGGCGCGATGGCCGTGTGTTCCGCGCGCAGCGCGCGCATCACCGTCGACAGATCTTTACCGCGCAGGTACTCCATGGCCAGGAAGTAACTGCCGTCGATCTGCCCAAAGTCATAGACCTGCACGATGTTGGGGTGGTGCAACATCGCGCAAAGGCGCGCCTCCTCGCAGAACATGCGGATGAATTCGCGCGACTGAGATTTTTCCGGCCGGATGCGCTTGATGACGAACAGTCGGCTCCAGCCTTCGATCCCGCCCGAGACGGCGCGGAAGATCTCGGCCATCCCGCCCTTGCCGATCCGTTCCAGCAGCTGATAACGGCCGTACTGCTCTCCCCGAACCAGGGGTCGGGGAAGCGGCGGGGCGATCTGTGCGGCGCTGTCAGCCAAAGTGTCGTCCTCGACTGATCAAAAGATGGGGGTACCGCACATCGCGGCTAACATCGGAGCTGACGCGCCCCGGCTTTAGGAAGAAAACGCTCACTCAACCAAAAACGGGAGCGGCCCCGGAAGTTCCCGGGTGCAATCCAGAGTTACCGGGGCTCTTGCGCGTGGAACGCAGGCGGCTTCGCCGCCGGAGTTCCATCGCGGGAGGTCCGGAACCCTCTCAGGGTTCCGGAGGCTGTTGCGCGTGGAACGCAGGCGGCTTCGCCGCCGAAGTTCCATCGCGGGAGGTCTGGAACCCTCTCAGGGTTCCAGAGGCTGTTGCTGGGTCATGCAGTGAAGTGTGCCGAGCCCCCACACCAGATCGACGGCGTGAATGCCCACCACCTTCCGCGACGGGAAAAGCTGCGCCAGGATCTCCAGCGCGCGCCGGTCTTGCGGATCGTTGAACGTGGGAACCAGAACAGCGGCGTTGCCGATGTAGAAGTTGGCGTAGCTGGCGGGCAGCCGCACGCCGTCCAGGCGCACCGGCGCCGGCATCGGCAGCGACACCACCCGCAGCGCCTGGCCGTCGGCGTTGGTCATGGACTCGAGGCGTCGGCGATTCTCGCGCAGCGGGGCAAAGTTGGCGTCATCGGGATCGGCCTCTTCAGCCAGCACCACCGTCCGCTCATCGACAAAACGGGCCAGATCGTCGACGTGCCCGTGCGTGTCGTCGCCGGCGATGCCGTCGCCCAGCCACAGCACTTTACGCACGCCCAGATAGGCGCCCAGAATTTCCTCCAGCTGCTCGCGGGACAGTCCTGGATTGCGCGCCTGCACCGGGCTCAGCAGACATTCTTCCGTGGTCAGCAACGTGCCGCGGCCGTTGACGTCGATGCTGCCGCCTTCCAGGACAACGCGCTGAGCCCGCCCTTTTTCGTCCGGGACCTCGGGCGTCCAGTGTGGCTGCTTCAGGCGCTGCGCCAGGCGCGCCCCCACGGCGTCGTCTTTCTTGTGGTTGGCGTATTTCGCCCAGCCGTTGAACCGCCAGTTGGTCAGCCCGACCTGCCCGCCCGGTCCTTTGACGAACAGCGGGCAAAAATCGCGCGTCCAGCTCCGGTCGGTGGGGATGCGAAAGAAATCGATCTGTCCAAGGTCGACACCCACGCGCGCCAGCAAGGCCCCCGCCCGGCGCTCCATCGCGGCGTCCTTCACCAGGATGCGAACGCGCTCCCCCGGCGCCAGGTGACGGACCACCTCGCCATAGACCCACGGGATGGGTGCCAGCTTGCCGGGCCAGTCGCGGCGCTCGTGCGGCCAGGCCAGCCAGGTGGCCAGATGCGGTTCCCACTCGGCCGGCATGCGATAGCCGCGCGCCGACGGCGTCCGGGCGGTCATTCGTCGATCAAGCGGCGGGTGATGGGCCCGTAGGCGTCGATGCGCCGATCGCGCAGGAACGGCCAGTGCCGCCGCACCGATTCTTGATGAGCGCGATCGCAGGGAACGATCAGGATCTCTTCCCGATCGCGCGAGGCCTCTTGCAGAACGACGCCGAAAGGATCGGCGACGAAGCTGCCGCCCCAGAACTCGATCCCAGCGTCGGCCGGCGTCCCGGTCTTCACCGCCGGCACCTCGTGCCCCACCCGGTTGACCGCGGCGACGTAGACGCCGTTGGCTATGGCGTGACTGCGCTGGATGGTGTGCCAGGCATTGGCCTGCGCGGCCCCGAACTCCGCTTTCTCCGACGGGTGCCAGCCGATCGCCGTCGGATAGAACAGCACGTCGGCGCCGCTCAGCGCGGTCAGACGCGCCCCCTCCGGATACCACTGGTCCCAGCACACCAGCGTCCCCAGCCGTCCAAAGGCGGTGTCGAAGGCCCGAAAGCCCAGGTCGCCGGGCGTGAAGTAAAACTTCTCGTAGTAAAGCGGGTCGTCGGGGATGTGCATCTTGCGGTACACGCCCCGCAGCGCGCCGTCGGCGTCCAGAATCACCGCCGTGTTGTGGTAGACGCCGGCCGCCCGCCGTTCAAACAGCGACCCGACGATCACCACCTTCAACTCGCTGGCAAGCTTGCCCAGCAGCGCCGTGGTTGGGCCCGGGATCGCCTCGGCCAGATCGAAGTTGACGTGGTCCTCGGTCTGGCAAAAGTACTGCGTGCGGAAAAGCTCGGGCAGGCAGATCACGTGCGCACCGCGCGCCGCCGCCGCGCGGATGTGCGCCACCGCGCGCTCGACATTTTCGTCGGGCGACGGCCCGCAGCGCATCTGCACCAGGCCCAGCGTGAATTTGGTGGGGGATGGCATGGACGCGATAACTATTGTCGGCCGCCCGGCAATTGCAAGAGCACGCCCACGATGTTGCGCAAAAGTTGATCCCAGACGGGCCGCGCCTGCGGAAAAATGACAGCGGTGTCGGTCATGATCTGGCGGGCGCCGCCCGGGCCGTTGGCCAGGCGCACGAACGCCGCGTCCTCTCGCACCCACAGGCCGATGGTGTCGGCGTCCAGCTCGCAGTGGAACTGCAGTCCGAACTGACGCGTCCCCAGGCGAAAGGCCTGGTGGGGACAGCGAGGCGTCGAACCCAGATGCACGGCGCCTGGCGGCAGATCGAAAGTGTCGCCGTGCCAGTGCAGCATCTGTTCTTGCGACCGCAGGCCGGCCAGCGCGGCCTCGCTCTCGACGCCCAGAAAATCGACCGGCCCCCAACCGACCTCGCGCACCACCGACCAGCGACCATGGCGGTCGCGGCGTCGGTTGGGATAGACCGCCGCGCCGCCGCCCGCTGCCAGAAGCTGCGCACCCAGGCAGATCCCCAGCACGGGCCGATCGTCCGCCACCATGCGCCCCAGCAAATCAATCTCCCGGCGCAAAAATCCATAGCGGCGATCGTCGACGTCGCCCACGCCCATCGGCCCACCCATCACCACCAGCAGCGCATCGTCGTCGATATCACCGGGCACCGGCTCGCCGGCGAAGACCTGGCGGCAGGAGACGGTCAGCCCGCGCTCCGCCAGCAGATCGGCCAGCCGCCCCGGCCCTTCGGTCGGCGTGTGTTGCAAGACAACCGCGGTCTTGATCGGCGACGTTTCCACGAGTCCCATCCTCCATCATCCACTTTGGGCGCGGCCACCGGCAGAGAAAAACCAGGTAGGCGGCGGCGCCGACACCACCAGGGTCTGATCGGTGATCGGGTGGCGCAGGCGAATCGATTCGGCGTGCAAGCGCAGCCCGGTGATGCCGTGTCCCGCCGAGAAGGCCCGCGAGGTCTCGTTGCCGTAGATAGGATCGCCGACAATGGGGAAACCCGCCGCCGCCAGATGCGCGCGCACCTGGTGGGCGCGCCCCGCATGCAGCCGGGCGCGCACCAGCGCCGTCGATCCGTCCACGTCCACGTCAGCTTCAACTTCATCCAGCCGCTGCCACTCGGTGTGCGCCGGCAGCGGATTTCTACCGGCGTCGATCGACACGCGGGCGCCGTGCCGCCCGACGCGACCGATGGCACCGTCGAAATGGCCTTGCTCCGGCGGCAGGCCAAAGACCTGCGCCACATACGTCTTCTCGCAGCCGGCATCGCCCAGCGCCGCCCGCAACCGCGGCCAGACCGGCCGGCGCCGCGCCGCCAGCAGCACACCGCTGGTATCACGATCCAGGCGGTGCCCCAGCCCCGCCTCGCGCGGATCATCGCTGGCCGTCGCGCACTCGGGAAACAGCGCGACCAGGCCATTGGCGGCGGTCCCGCGCTCGTCGGGCCTAAGCGGATGGGCCGCCACCCCCGCCGGCTTGTTCACGGCCACCAGGTCACCGTCTTGATACAGCACCGGAAGGATCACCGAAGGGTCCGGCAGCACCCAACCCTCGCCGTCGGCAGGGATGGCCGCGGCCGCTGTCTCCACCTCGACGGTCTGACCGACCACCACGCGCTCGCCCTTGCGATGGGCCGCTTTTCCGTCGACGCGGACGCTGCCGCCGGTCAACAGGCGGCGAGCGGCGTGGACGCTGACACCACCCATGACCTGCGCCAAGAAATGGTCCAGCCTCAGCCCGGCGGACGAGGCACCGACAAGGAACCGGGGCAACGACTACTTCTTCTTGGCGATCGTCTTGGTGACCGGCGCCGCCGTCTTGCCGTCGCGCGCCGGTCCGCCGGCCGTCACCTTGGCGACCGGCGCCTTCTCCCCTTTGATAGCCACTGACCGGTGCGCGCTGGCGTCGACCGGGGTCAGACCATGTCCCGGCGGGTGCGAACCGGTGATGCCGACGACGGCCACCGGCTTTGACGGTGGGCTGTTCTTGGCACCGCGCTTGGCGCCCGCCGCCATCCCCATTGTCACCTCGCGGGGCGGCTCGCCCACCGGCGAATAGACGACGATGCGCTGACCATCGTGCAGCTCCGTGTTGTACGAGAAGCGATTGATGCGGGCCAGGTCTCCAGGCGTCAACCCATACCGGCGCCCCACCTTCGCCATCGAATCACCCACCTTGCACTGATAGAAAAGGCGACGTTTTCCCCGCCGGGCCGCCTCCAGCTCCAGAAACTCGTCTGACCCCAGGGTCACCACGCGAACGGCGGCGGAGTCCAGCATGACCACGCCCGTCGGATCGAAATCCTTGCGCACGAAGATCTGCACCACCATGTTCGGGTGCAGCTTGGCCCCCGCGTCCAGGTTGTTCCACTCGACCAGGTCGTCAGCCTTGACCCCGAACGCCTCGCCGATCTCCTCCAGCGAATCGCCGTCGCGAACCTTGTAGAAGACCCGTTCCCGCCCTTCGTAGGAGAAGACCCGGTCGGGCACCGCCACGATCACCTGGTCATCGACCGGAACGGGTACAGGCGCCGGCGCCGAGCCTGCCTCCCGCTCGGGCGTGGCATCCGCGGTGGTCTCCTTGGTGGCGGGCGGCGTTCGCTTGGGGAC
>DATLVT010000216.1:0-6024 GCA_035577105.1 Polyangia bacterium | reverse complement strand
GCTTCGTCAAGATGCTGCTGACCGAGGCGCGCATCCACTCGGCGCTCTCCCATCGCAACATCGTCCAGATTCACGACCTGGGGATCTCCGAGGACGGGCAGTACTTCATCGTGCTCGAGTACGTCGAGGGTTACGACCTGCGGATGATCACCGAGCAGCTGGGCGCCGAGGGGGAAATCATCCCGGAGGTGCTGTCGTTGCACATCGCCTCCGAGCTGGCGCAGGGGCTGCATTTTGCCCACGAACAACGGGGTGGAAACGGCCGGCCGCTGGGCCTCATCCACCGCGACGTCAGCCCATCGAACGTTCTCATCTCCAAGGCGGGCGAGGTCAAGCTGTCGGATTTCGGTCTGGCCAAGCGGGTGCACGACCGCTCGGTGGTCGGCACGCTGAAGGGCAACCTGGGCTACATGTCCCCCGAGCAAGCCCGTCAGGCGGCGCTGGATCGGCGCACCGACATCTTCTCGCTGGGCGCCGTCCTGTTCGAGATGCTGACCGGGCACCGCCTGCGCGAGATCACCAACGAGGTGAAGACCTGGAACGACGTGGCCGCGGGGATGATTCCCTCGGCGCGCAGCGTGCGGCCGGATCTGCCCGATGGTTTCGAACGCCTCCTGGCGCGCGCCCTGGCGCCCGAGCCCAGCGGGCGCTTTCCCACGGCCGCCGCTTTCGGCACGGAGATTCGCGCGCTGCTGGCGCAGATGAACACGCCGGTGGGGGCCAGCGATCTGCAGGCCTTGCTGAGCATCATCAATCCCCCGCGCAAGCTGCGCAGCTTGATGGAGCGTTCCAAGGTGATTCGCCTCGGTCCCGAGGGACAGGCCCTGGAGGACGCGGCCAAGCTCAGCGGCGTCGTGCCGGCGGTGGCGCCCGCCCCGGCGCCGCGCGGATTCGTGGTGCCGGCGCCGGCCAAGACCCAGGTGATGCCGTCGACCACCAGCACGATGCAAGGGCGGCCCGCGAACCACCAGCCCGCCGGTCCACCACCCTCGCCTCCGTCGCCGCCCCGCATGCCGGCGCCGACGCTGTCGGGCCCGCCTCCCCCGCTGGCCGCCCGGCGGTCGGGCGGTGCGTTGCCGCCCATCTCATACGCCGCTCCCGGGCAGGCCACCATTCAAGGTGTTCCCCGGCCGACCCAGATGCCGCCGCGGGTTCGGCAGGCGACACCGGTGGGCTGGCCGTCGCCGCCCGCGCCGTCGCCATCGCCGCCGGTGGCCGCAGCATCGACGCGCACGCCGTCCGGGCCCTACGCGCCGGCTGAAGCTATGCAAAGAGCAACGCCGCCCCGACCTTCGCCGCGAGTCTCGTCTCCGTCGCTGTCCGCCGAGGCCATGGCGGTGGCGGCGACGCTGCCTGCGTTCAGTCGGCCCGATCCGGAAATGGGTCGGCCGCCCGCCACCGAGCTGTTGAACCGGCGCTCCGCTGGTCTTTGGCCGCCCGTGCTGGTGGGGACGCTGGCTCTGCTGGCGCTGGCCGGGGTGGCCATTCATTTTGTGGTGCTGCCGCTGGACGTCCTGGTCGCCTGGTGGGAGCCGGCCGCGTTGAAGGTGACCAGCGATCCGCCCAGCGCCGAGGTGCTCATCGACGGCGCGCGCATCAGCGCTCTCACGCCGGCCATCACCTCGGTCAAGCGCGATCGGTACGATCACGTCCTCGAGGTGACACAGCCGGGTTACCGGCCCGCGCACCAGATCATTCGTTACGATCGCGCGCGCATCCTGTCGTTCGACGTGCCTCTGCAGAAGGCGACCTCCGATGGCAATGCCGGCATACGCGTGGTCCCCATCGCCGCGGCGGGGGAAAAGGAAAAAGAGCGAGGCAACGTCACCCCCGACGCCGGCTCGCCCGGCGTGGCCCCCGCGACCGCGGGCGTCGACGCGGGCGCCGGCGCCGCCGCCGATGCCACGTCGACCGCCGCCGAGACAGCGGCTGCTCCCGCCAGGGCTGCCGTCACGGATGCCGGCCGGCAAGACCGTTGATACCGTCCTAGGGTTTGGGCAAGCAGTGATCGGCCGCGGTCAGGAAGACGCGCGAGGGTGACTGTCGGGGCACGCGCGCTGTGGGGCGTCCCGCCGGTGCGGGCGGACAGGTGAGCTGCGGCCGTCGTTCGGGAGCCGGCGGCGGCGGCGGTTCCACCTGGGCTCCGCGGGCGGCTTCGGCGGTGGTCGGCCCGTTTACGGCCAGATGCGGGCGCAGGCGCTTGACCATCTTGTGGCCAATTCCCTTGATGCGCACCAGCTCGTCCGTGGTGCGGAACGGGTGCTTGCGTCGGTACTCAAGGATGCTTTGCACCTTGGCCGGTCCCACCCCGGGCAGCAGCTCCAGCGTGGCCGGCGGCGCCGTGTTCAGGTTCACCACGCCCTGGACCGCCTTGCCCGCCGCCCGACCGATCGCCGGCGCACCGCTGATGCCGACGGCCAGCAAAGCCATTAAGACTTGTCGCAGCCCCCTTTCCTCAAACGACACATCGGGTTGTCGGCGTTCCGCGCCGTCAGTTGCGCGTGGTGCCCAGAGACGCGCGGGCACCGGCACCCATGCGCCGGCCAAAGTCGCCGGTAAATCGTCAGAAAATTGGCGCCGGTGAACCCCAAACCCTGGACTTTTCCGACAAGTGCCAGGAAAGTCGACGCGCATCGGATGTTATGATGACGACTGTGAGGCCCACCTCCCAACGACGGCCTGACGCTCCAGGCGATCTCGAGACGGTACCGGCCAGAGCCACGCTGGCTCGAGCCCTGCCCCACGATCTTTCCCTGCTGGTGGTGTCCGGCCCCGATCGCGGCCGGTCGCTGCGCATGGCCCTGGGGCGGCACGTGGTGGGCAAGGCGCCTGACTGCGCGCTGGTCCTCTCCGACCCGCTGGTGTCGCGGCACCATCTTGAAGTGGAGGTCTCCACGGAGCATCTGCGCTTCCGGGATCTCGGCTCGCGCAACGGATGCTTCTTCGAAGGGGCGCGCTTCGACAACCTGGTGGTGGGCGTGGGCGCCCAGGTGTTGCTGGGCGAGACCGAGCTGAAGGTGGCCTTCACCGACGACGCCGCCGCTCACCTGCCGGAGTCGCGACAGGACCACTTCGGCGAGCTGCTGGGGGAGAGCCCCGCCATGCGCCGCGTGTTCACCCTGCTCGAGCGCGTGGCCAAGGGCGACTCCGCCGTGCTGCTGCAGGGCGAGACGGGCACGGGCAAGGATCTGGCGGCGGAGGCCATTCACGCCGCCTCGGCGCGGGCCGCCGGACCCTTCGTCATCTGCGATCTGGCCGGCGTTCCGCGCACGCTGCTGGAGAGCGAGCTGTTCGGTCACGTGCGCGGCTCATTCACCAGCGCCGAGCGCGACCGCGAGGGGGCCTTTGCGCAGGCCCACGGCGGTACGCTGTTCCTGGACGAGATCGGCGAGCTGGACGCCGAGGCCCAGCCGCGCCTGTTGCGCGTCCTGGAACGGCGCCAGGTCAAGGCGGTGGGGGGCGGAGTCTACCGCACCGTCGACGTGCGGGTCATCGCCGCGACCAACCGCGATCTGCTGGCGGAGGTGCGGGCCGGCCGTTTTCGGCGCGACCTTTACCACCGGCTGGCCGTGGTGCGCGTCGAGCTGCCACCCCTGCGGGAACGGCGACAGGACATCCCGCTGCTGGCGGCGCATTTTCTGAAACTGTCGGCGACGGCGGCCGGACGAAAACCGCTGGCCATTCCGCCTGCCGCCATGACCGCGCTGTGCGCCCACGACTGGCCCGGCAACGCGCGGGAGCTGCGCAACGTCCTCGACCACGCGCAGTCGCTGTGCGAGGGGCAGGAGGCGATCGATCCGCACCTGCTGGGCCTGGACGGCGCGCCGGCCGACAGGCGGGCCGCGTCGACCGACAGCTCGCTGCCGTTCAAGGAGTCCCGCGAACGCCTGGTCGAGGCCTGGGAGCGCGATTACCTGCGCGATCTTTTGGGCAAAGCCGGGCACAATGTCTCGCAGGCGGCTCGCTGGGCGGGCATCTCCCGCGTCTATCTGCACGAGCTGATCAAGAAGCACGGAATGGAACGTTAAGAGCGCCCCCAGGGTCACAACCGTGCGTTGGCATTCACGGGCAATCTGGTCTGCGACCACGATGGCGGCGGCCCGTCTCGCCGCCTGCTTGGTCTGCTGCCTGGCCGGCTGCCTTGACCAGTCGTTTCTCTTCGTGTGCAAGACGTCTGACCAGTGCACCGCCGACGGGCGGTCGGGCGTCTGTGAGTCCACCGGCCGCTGCAGCTTTGCCGACAGCGCCTGCACGTCTGGTCGCCGCTATGGTCACTACGCCGGCGCCGATCGCAGCGATCAGTGCACCGAATGCGGCAACGGCGTCGTCGACGTCGGTGAGGAATGCGACGACGGCAACAGCGCCGCCGATGACGCCTGTCTGCCCAGCTGTCGCTGGAACGTTTGCGGCGACGGGTTCACGCGCAAGAACGTCGAGGAGTGCGACGACGGCAACCGCACGGGCGGCGACCAGTGCAACGAGAACTGCCTGCGCTGTGCCAGCGGCGACGCGCATTATTCGTGGCCCGACAACGGGCACTGCTATACGCGCATCGATCTCGCGCGCAGCTGGGACGACGCCCAGCAGGGCTGCTCGCAGATGGGCGCCCACCTGGTCGCCTACAACTCCGAGCTGGAGCAGGTGACCATCCGTCCGCAGCTGCTGCGCGGCGTGACCGGCGCGCACTGGATCGGCCTGCACGACGTGATGGGCGCCGGTTACGGCTGGATCACCGGCGAGCCGGTGGTGATGCCGATGCGCGATTTCACCTCGCCTCTGCCGGCGGGAAATTGCGTGACCAACACCGGCGCTTCCGGCGCCTGGGGCGCGGCCGCCTGCACAGCGACCGCCGGATCCATCTGCGAGGATCCCGGTTGGTCCATCGATCCCAAACGCCACCACGCCTACCGGCCTTTTTACGGCGCGTCGTCGTGGATGGCGGCGCGGGACGCCTGCCTGCAGCGGGGCGCGCACCTGGCCACCATCACCGACCGCGACGAGCAGGATTACGTCACCGCCCAATTTTTCGGCACGTTCTGGCTGGGCAGCATTCGCATGGACGCCGCCAGCGACTGGACCTGGATCACCGGCGAGCCGTTCTCGTTTCAGACCTTCGCCGACGGTGAACCCGACGACACCCAGCGTCCCACCTGCCTGGCGCTGGGCAGCGATCGCCGCTGGCACGATCGCACCTGCGACGGGTCATTTCGCGGCCCCTATGGGTTCATCTGCGAGGTGGACTGACGCCGGGTGCCCGTCATTGGCATTGACTGACCGGCCGTCCCCTTTAGACTTTCACGGTGACTATGCGGTCGCGACCGGCGTCTGCCACGCGGCTCGGCAAGTACGAGCTCATCGAACGGCTGGCTGTGGGCGGCATGGCCGAGATCTTCCTGGCGCGATCGTCGGGCATCGAAGGCTTCGAGAAGCTGGTGGTCTGCAAGTGCATCCTGCCCGGGCGCGCCGCCGATCCCGATTTCGTTCGCATGTTCGTCGACGAGGCGCGCCTGGCGGCGACGTTGCATCACCCCAACATCGCCCAGGCCTTCGACATCGGTTGCCAGCAGGGTCTGCATTTTTTCACCATGGAGTACGTGCAGGGCGCCGACGTGCGCGAGATCCTGCAAGCGGCCGGTCCCAAGGGCGGCGTCCCCCTGGAACAGGGGATCGCCATCGCGCTGGGTGTGGCGTCGGGCCTGCACTATGCCCACGAGCGTACCGACAGCGACGGACGCCCGCTGGGCATCGTCCATCGCGACGTCTCGCCGTCGAACGTGCTGGTCAGTTTTGACGGCGGCGTGAAGCTGGTCGACTTTGGCATCGCCAAGGCATCGACGCTGGGCGCGCACACCCAGACCGGCACCACCAAGGGCAAGGTGTCGTGCATGTCGCCCGAGCAGTGTCGCGGCGAGGCCGTCGATCGCCGCACCGATCTGTTCGCGCTGGGCGTGCTGCTGTACGAGCTGACCACCGGCGTTCGACCGTTCCAGGGCGACACCGAGTACGCCATCATTCGCAAGATCG
>DATLVT010000215.1:0-7524 GCA_035577105.1 Polyangia bacterium | reverse complement strand
GATCCCCGAGGTGCCGGCGCCCGTCCCCTGCGCTGCCACGCCGACCAGATTGCTGTACGCCGCCGCTTGCGTGCTGAGATCGAGGAGGCCCACCGTGAAGCCGCCGCCACCCGGGCGATGACACCCGGTGCAGCGGACGCCGATGACGTTGGCGTAGACATTCGTGAAGGTCGGATTCAGCGTGTCGCACGTGACCGTGACCGATTGCGAGGTGGCGGTAGGGCAGGCGGCGGTGCCGGGCGAAACGGTCAGCGTGATGGTCACGTCACCGGGCGTCGCCGGGCAGGTGAAGATCGGCGACGCGCTGGCCGGGTTGTCAAAGCTGCCGGCGCTGCTGGTCCAGGCGAAGGTGGGTGTGATCGGGCCGGCGGAAGCGGTGGCGGACAGGGCGACGGGATTGTTCACCGTCGTCTCCAGCGGCGAAACGCTGATGGCGTCGATGTTCGCGCAGATCTGCGTGGTGCCGGTGACCACGACGGTCCCCGCGCCGGCGCCCGCAGCGGAGCAAACCAGGTTCACCGTGACGTTGGTGGTGTGGCCGGCGGTGACGTCAAAGAGGGCCGAGCCGGCGCAGGTGAAAGCGCCGTTGGCGGAGGTGGCGTTCAACGCCAGCGTGTAGCCGGTGCCCGCGGGGATCCCGCCGAGCTGAAAGCGGACGGTGTTGCTGAACTGAACGTTGGTGCTGCCCGAGCGCGTGAAGCCGCTGCCGGCGTTGCTCACCATCCAGCTCACTGTGTTGACCGTGACCCCTGGTGCGATCTGCAGCTGCAGATCGACGGTCGCCAGGCCGTTGCCCGGATCGACGCTGGAGCAGCTGAGCAACGCCGCGCTCATGGCCAGACCCGTCAACGCAGAACTCAAGTGAAGCCACCTCATGTTGGTACCCTCCTTTTCGGTGATCCCGCGCGGCGGATAACCCTGCGCGTCAGGAGGTCTTGACATACCACGTCAGAACCGCGAGGGGTGAACTTGCAGCGCTCCCGTCGAGCTTCGCCGGGCGATTCATGGGCATCACGGAGACTGGCGTCGGGCTGGCTGCGGCGGGCGCGTCAGATCGAGGTGCGCGACAGGCCCGGCGCCGGGATGGTGTTCAGCGCCGTGAACCAAGTAACGGGAAGGTTCCATCAAGCATTGGCGCCTCCCCGCTGAGGCGCTGGCCGCGCGCCCGCTATTTCTTGACGGAGAACTTGTAGATGGTCTTGCCGCTGTACCATTCACCCTTGTTCAAGGTGGTGGTGGGAAAATTGGGCTTGTTGGGCGAATCGGGAAAATGATCCGCCTCCATGCAGAAGCCGGTGCGAAAGGCGTAGACCCGGCCGCCTTTCCCCACGTCGCGGGGTTGCTTGCCCTCGAGGAAGTTACCCGAATAGAACTGCATCCCCGGCTCGGTGGTGAAGACCTCCATCACCCGGCCTGACGTCGGCTCGGAGACGCGCGCCGCCAGGCTCAGCTCGTTACCGGTCTTCTTCAGGACATAGTTGTGGTCATAGCCGCCGGGACCGAACTTCAGCTGGTCATAGTCGTCCTTGATGCGGGCCCCGAAGGTCTGGGGCTTGCTGTAAAAGTCCATGGGCGTCCCCTTGACCGGGCGAATCTCGCCGGTGGGAATCAGCGTGGCGTCGATGGGCGTGAAGGACTCGGCGTTCAGCCAGACCAGATGGTTCAGGATGTCACCCTTGTCCTGGCCCGCCAGGTTGAAGAACCCGTGTGAGGTGAAGTTGACGACCGTCTTCTTGTCGGTGGTGGCGTCGTAGGCGACGACCAGCTCGTTCTGCGGCGTCACCGAGTAGATCACGCGCAGCGGGACGTTCCCGGGAAAGTTCTCCTCGCCGTCCTTGAACACATAGCTCATCTCGACGCTGGTGGGCTCGGTCTGCTTGGCGTCGAAGACGACAAAGCGCGAACCTTTCTTCCCGCCATGCAGGGTGTTGGGGCCGTTGTTGATGGCCAGCTGATAGTCGACGCCGTCGATGTTCAGCTTGCCCTTGCCGATGCGGTTGGCGTACCGGCCGATGAAGGCTCCCATGGACATCTGGCCGTCCATCACCTGGCCGATCGTTTCGTACCCGAGCAGGACGTCACCGATGACCCCTTTCTTGTCGGGCACCAGGATCTGCTGCAGCCGGGCGCCATAGTTGGTCACCTTGACCACCATGCCGTTCTTGTTCTGGATCGTGTAGAGGCTGACCTTCTTGCCGTCGACCTCCTTCTCAAAGTTCTCTGCTTTGAGCTCGACGAAATTGCCCTTGGGCGCGGCGCTGGCGGGGCAAAGGTTGGTGGAAAGACCGGCCAGCAGAACGAAGAAACCCAGGATGTTTTTCATCGCTGGGCGTAACAGACACGATAGACGAAACCCTTGCAACGATTTTCGTCGATACGATCGGCACGAACCGCCCGCCGGGGAGCGACGCCCTCAGCGTTTCGAGTCAGACTGGTTGTGCGTCGCCTTCCGGCGCAACCAGGGGAAGAGCGTGGACCGCCAGCGCGCCTGGGGCTGCGGTTCGGGAGGCTGCTTCTTGCCGGCCACCCAGGTGGCTTGCTCTTCGGGCGAGGAGGAACCATAGCAGGGCTTACAGAGCCACAAGACGGTCCTCATCAAAGAGTCGCGCGGCGCGATGGGGACGCTGACGGTCCGAAAGTAGGCCGGCTGGGCGAGGAGTTCACCGCACTTGGTGCAAGGAAGGCCGGCCATATGTGTACAATCGGCAGATTTCAATTGGCCTTTAGTGAGGATGCCGAGACAGTGCCGCCGTCCCCGGTGGGGCTCTCGACCATCCCTGAACTGCGGCGGACATGACGGGCCGGTCGAACAGGGTCAAGATGCCCGCCTCATGTGGAATCGAGCTGAGCCCCACGATCGCCGCGAGCGCCTGTTCGGTGGCAACGGCGCGGTGCGGGTGTGGAACCTGTGCGGCGAGGATCCGCGGCCGCCGTTCGGCGCGATCCTGGCTTGTGAGCTGGAGGGGGGCGGCAGCGTGGGGACACATCGGCAGCAGGAATTCGCCGAGGTGCTGGTCGTGCTGGAAGGGGCAGGGGTGGCCTTGGTGGATGGCGCGCCTGGGGCCTTGCAGCCGGGCGTCGTCATCCAGCTCGCCCTCGGGAGCACCCTGTCGCTGGAAAATGGGTCGCTCGAGCGGCCGCTGCGTTACGTGATCATCAAGGCGAAGTAACCAGGCGCCGCGCCCACGTTTCGTGCCCCTTCTTGTGGTGGCCGATATGATAGGTATGACAGCACCTGCTGGCATGAAGGCCGATACACTCATCCCGCGCGGCGCCTCGATAGGCCGCTATGTCGTTCGGGGGTGGATCGCGCGAGGTGCGATGGGCGAGGTCTACGCGGCGTACGATCCCACCCTGGATCGCAAGCTGGCGATCAAGCTGGTGCGGGTCGAACGCGGCGCCAGCGCCAGCGGCGTCGACGCCCGGTCGCGCCTGATGCGAGAGGCTCAGGCCATCGCCAGGTTGTCGCATCCGAACGTGGTCATCGTTCATGACGTCGGCACCCACCAGGATCGGGTGTTCATCGCGATGGAGTTCATCGACGGGGGAACGTTGACGCAATGGTTGACCGCCCAGCCACGCACCTGGCGGGAGATCTTGAAGGTCTTCATCGCCGCTGGACGCGGGCTGCAACACGCGCACGAAGCCAACCTGGTCCACCGCGACTTCAAGCCGGAGAACGTGATGATTCGCCTTGATGGCGAGGTCCGGGTCATGGATTTCGGGCTGGTCCGCTACGTCGACGCCGTGACCGGGACGGCGACGCGGCCGACGTCAGAGTTGTTGCCCGCCGGGTTTCCACCACCTGCCGGCGGCGACGCCGAGCCGGCGGACTGCGGACCGCAACAGGTCGATGTCACCGAGACCGGCGTCATGATGGGGACGCCGGCCTACATGGCGCCCGAACAGTTCAGCGGCCAGATCGCCGACGCTCGCAGTGACCAGTTCAGTTTCTGCGTGGCCCTCTACGAGGCGCTGTACCGACAGCGGCCGTTCCCCGGCTCGACGATGGCGTCGCTGGCCACCAATGTTCTGACCGGGCAACTCAACCCGCCGCCCGAGCGGACGGAGGTCCCCATCATCGTCTGGCAAGCGTTGCGTCGGGGGCTTTCGGTGGCGGCGGCCGATCGCTACCCGTCAATGAACGAGCTGCTGGCCGACCTGGCGCGTGTTCCCGAGCCACCGCGCCGACACGTCCCCAGCGCCGACGCACTGGCGACCGCCGCCGATCTCGCCAGCATGCTGGAGACGCTGCTGGCCCGTCCCGTCCAGGCCAAGCAGCAGGCCGCCAGCCCCTCCGTCGACCAGGGGGTGGTCGCGGTCTATGGCGGCGATGACGGGGTGCCCGCGGCGCTGTTGCATTTTGATCTGCCGGCTGCGGGCAGCACCGCCGCGGCGCTGACCCTGGTCCCGCAGAATGTCGTCAAGGAGGCCGTCCGCGCCGGCAAGCTGCCGCTGATGCTGATGGACAACCTGCTGGAGGTCGCGAACGTGCTGACCAAGCTGGTCCGCGGCACCAGCGCGGCGCACCTGCGCATCCAGGGCGTGTACCCGCTGCCCGACGCCCTGCCACCGGGCATCGCCGTTGCGCTGGCGACGCTGCCCTATTTCGTCAGCTTCGATGTCACCGTCTCGGATTACCCCGGGGGACGCCTGACCCTGGTTGGCCTCGGAACCAGAGCGGCGGCCACGGCTCACCACGAAGAACGGGTGCTGGCGCGCGCGCTGGTGGTCGACGACTCTGGCGCGATGAGGCTGGTGATCAGCCGGGCCCTGGGGCGCCTGGGAATCGCCCAGGTGATGGAGGCCCGCAACGGCGAGGAAGGATTGAAGGTGCTCCACGCCAGCGCCGCCTTCGACGCCCTGTTCGTCGATTGGAGCATGCCGGTCATGGACGGGATCACCATGGTCAAGGCGGTCCGTGCCGACAGAAAATTCGACGGCCTGCGCATCGTGATGGTGACGACCGAGGACCAGCCCGCCCAGATGGAGGCCGCCCTGGCGGCCGGCGCGGACGAGTACCTGGTAAAGCCCATCAGCGACGAATTGCTTCGCAGCAAGCTGGCGGGCATCGGTCTCAAGACGCCCTAGTGCCTCGCGGCAGAAGATCGAACAGGGTTGGGACGCCAATCCGCCGCCCTGGCTGCGTTGCTCGTCGGTCACATGGGGAGACCATGCGCCCTCCTCGCGCCTTGCCAGACCGCCGGCTTGGCGTCCGAACCCTGTCCGATCTTCTGCCGCGAGGCACTAGACGACGGCCGCGATCAGCAGATCAAACAGGCGAGCGGCGAGCAGCTTCAGCCCGGTCATGGCCGCCTTCGATGCCTCGTCCTGCGTCCTGAACAGATATCTGTCGGCCATCAGCGAGACAGCGGTCTTGTAGTTCTTGATCTGCCGATCGATGTCGGCGATCTGCGTGGGGGTGCTGGCCGACCTTCGCTGGACCACCAGCTGCGCCACCGCGAATCCGTACTGCGCCAGATCGGTCTTGTCCTCGGTCGTGAACCGATCAAACGTGCTGCCGGCCGCCTCCTTGAGCAGGCCCACCAGCTGGGCGCCGATGTCCTCGGGCATGGTTACTTGCAGCTCCCTTGCTGTTCGGACGCGACGGTGGTGTTCAGCTGTTTGGCCAGGGCCTTCTGGCTGGGATCGCCCTTGGCCTCGGCCAGGCTTGAAAATTCACTGGCCGCCGAGCCCACGTCGCTGACGAACTTGCAGTGGGTCGACTTCAGCACGCATCCGGACGACGTCAGGGCGAGCAGAACAGAGCCGGCGACGAAGGCGATCCTGATGAACATGAAGGTTGCTCCTGGTGTCGGGGCGCTATCGAACAGAACGACGCGCCAGGAGTTTCTTCCGGGAGGTCAGGCCGGTCAATTTCACGCCGGCCACGACGTCCGATCAGGCACGCAAGCGGGCCGCGCCGAGGAACAGACGCGGCGCCGAAGAGAACAGGACCGTCGCGACCGGCCAGCCGACGGTCAGGGTTTGCCGCAGACGCCCAGCTTGCAAAGCTGGCCGGGCGAGCACGCCGTGCCACAGGCGCCGCAGTTCTTCAGATCGGTGGTCGTGTTCACGCAGCGGTTTCCGCAGTTCGTCGTGCCGATCGGACAGGTGACCGTCCCCATGCACTTGCCGCCCTCGCACCTCTCGCCGGGCAGACAGGCCATGCCGCAGCCGCCGCAGTTGGCGACGTCCATCATTGTCAGGACGCACAGCGCGCCGCACAGGCTCTCGGCGCCGGTGCACATCGCGCCGCTGCAGGTGCCGCCCCGGCAGGTCTGCCCGGCGGGGCAGGCGTTGCCGCAGGCGCCGCAGTTGCCGGGATCGACCTGCGCGTTCGCGCAGAGTCCGCCACACATTGTCTGGCCGCCGGGGCAGCTGGCCAGGCAGTTGCCGCCGAAGCAGACCTCGCCGGCCAGGCAGGCCTTGCCGCAGGCGCCGCAGTTGGCGGGATCCTTCTGGACGTTCACGCAGGCGAGACCACACAGCTCGATCGCGCCGCTGCAGCCGCAGGCCCCGCCCACGCACGTCGACCCGCCCGTGCAGACGATGCCGCAGCCGCCGCAGTCCGCCGGATTGCGGTTCGTGTCGATGCAGGCGCCGCTGCAGAGCGTGGTGGTTCCCGGGCAGGTGCTGGTGCAGGCGCCGCCCGCGCAGGCCTGGCCCGCCGGACAGGTCGCGCCGCACGCGCCGCAGTTCCGGGGATCGGTGGTCGTCGACACACAGACGCCGCCGCAGAGCGTGGACCCCGTCGGGCAGACGCACTTGCCGGCCGTGCAGCTGGTGCCGCCGGCGCAGACGACGCCGCACGCGCCGCAGTTCCGGTCGTCGGTGTTCGTGTTGATGCAGGCGCCGGCGCAGGCGGTCTCCCCGGCCAGGCACGATGCCAGGCACCGACCGAGCGAGCAGACCTGGCCCGCGGTGCAGGCCTTGCCGCAGCCCCCGCAATTGGCGGGATCGCTGCGCGTATCGACACACGTCCCGGCGCAGGTGGTGCGGCCGCCGGCGCAATTGCACTGGCCGCCCAGACAAACGCTGGCGCCCGTACAGGCAGTGCCGCAGGCGCCGCAGTTCGCCAGGTCGCTGCGCGTATCGACGCAGGCGCCGCCACAGCCGGTGAGCCCCGCCGCGCACGTCGTCGTGCAGACGCCGGCGCTGCACACCTGACCGGCCGCGCAGACCTTGCCGCACGCCCCGCAGTTCATCACGTCGCTGGTCGTGCTGACGCAGGCGCCGCCGCAGGCGGTCTGTCCCAGCGGGCAGACACAGGCTCCCGCGCTGCAAACACCGCCGCCGCCGCAACGTGAACCGCACGCGCCGCAGTTCAGAGGATCCGACTGCAGCTGCACGCACGCCCCCCCGCAGGCGGTGAGTCCCGCCGTGCAGGTCGCCGCGCAGAGGCCGGCGCTGCACACCTGGCCGGCGGGGCAGGTCGTTCCGCACGCGCCACAGTTGGCGGCGCTGCTGGTGACGTCGACACAGGTTCCGTTACACAGCGTTTGACCCGCCGGACAGGCGCAG
>DATLVT010000214.1:0-3650 GCA_035577105.1 Polyangia bacterium | reverse complement strand
CTTCTGGGTGAAGACCGCCGCCAGACCGAGCATGTCCACCTTGGCCGTCGCCATCGTGCCATCGGCCGGCGGCCCTCCCGCCTCGGGCTTGGGTCCGCCATCGCCCGGTCCCGTTCCCGCGTCAGGGGCCGGCGGCGCGGTCACCGGCCCGGCGTCCTGGAACAGCTTGCCGTCGTCGAATCCGTTTCCCTGACCGGCGCCGCCCGATCCCGACGGGTGGCTGCCTCCCCCGCCCTGCGGGCTGCCGCCCGTCGACGCTGATCCGCCACCGCCGTTGCCGGGCGACCCGCTGCCGCCGCCGGCGCCCGGGCCGCCTTGCGCGGCGGCGCCACAGCCCACGACCAACAACGCGACAGCGCCCAAACCGAACGACATCCAGGTTCGCATGGTCCCAAATGGTGTAGGCGATGGCGCTGCCGGGACAAAGAAGAAAAATTGGTCCGGCCAATCGGGCCAAGTTTTTGCCTGCAATCTGCCTGCGATCAAAGGAAGATGCGTCTAACCTGAAAATGAAGAACGTCAGCTGGATATTGGTGGCAATCGCGATCGGTGGACTGAGCCTGGGGGCCTCCTGCTCCAGCAGCGACAGCCCCGGCCAGGGCGGCAGCGGCGGAAAAGGCGGGCAGACGGCGGGCACCGGCGGCAGCGGCAGCGGCGGCGCTGGCACGGGCGGCGCCAACGCAGGCACGGGCGGCGCGGGCACGGGCGGCGCCACCGCGGGCACGGGCGGCTCCACCGTGGACGCCGGCGCGGACAGCGCGACCGATGCGCCGAGCGATTCATCCAGTGACGCGGGGGCGCCCGTCGACGCCATCAACGGAACGCCCGACGGCGGCGCGTACAGCCGCACCGGGTGGACAGCCCAGTCGATGCCCCCCTTCCCCACCGGTCAAAAAGCGATGGGCCAGGATCTGAAATACGCCAACGCGTTCGACGGGAACTTTGCCACGCGCTGGTCCACCGGCGACACCACGTCGCCCGCGCAGACCATCGGCGACCAGTTCACCTTCGACATGCAGCAGCCGCACGTGTTCAAGAAGATCCTCTTCTGGTCGGGCGGCATGAACGGCGTCGGCGGTCCCGACTCGCGCGACTATCCGGGGGCCCTCGACGCCTCGGTGTCGCTCGACTGCCAGACCTTCGGTCCCACCGTGGGCAGCGGCAACGAACCCCAGCCGGGCTGCTCGGGAAACGCCACCTGCAACATGCCCTTCGTGATTGATCTGGCGACGCCGGCCACCGCGCGCTGCGTGCGACTGACGCTGACCAAGCGCCTCCAGCTGGGCGGCGGCATCTGGTGGGCCATCGACGAGCTGTACGTCTATCCCTGACCGACGCGCGCTCACCCTTTGCGAGCGCGCGCCGCCGCGGTGGCCAGCCAGCGCTTGACCGCCGCCCGCGGTAATTCGTCGATCGAGCGCAACTTCAGGTGTTGCCCGGTCTTGCCCTCTCCTTCCAGCAGCCCGTCGGGATCAGCGTACGTTCCGGGCGGGCCGGGCAAGATCAGGTTCACGTGCGCCTTGAATCCCGCCATCGCGCACATCGTCGTTCCGCCGATCGCATAGAACGGCATGCCCCATTTTATGGAAGCTGTTGCCTCGGGAGCGGCCGCCTCCGCCATCTTGCGCAGCTGATCCAGAATCGGGCGCAGCAACGGCGGTTGGCTGGAAAAAAAGCCATCGACCGGCGCCCCCAGGTCAGCGCGCGGGCCAAATACCTTGGGTGCCGGCGGTTTCTTTTTCGGCTGAGCGGCCTTTTTCACGGCCGCCATGATGCCACAGCAGCCGCCGCGGCTGCGCCCGTCCTGGCGCGAACAATGACGGGGGGAGATTGTCATCGTCAGAAACAGACCCACAACATACTCATCCGCACACGCCAGAAGCGTCGCCGCGGATTGAAGGCCGGGACCAGGGTTTCCTTCCACCCGGCGCTACCTGGGGTCTGTCTACTCACAAGGAGTATTTCCATGCACATCATCTGGTCGCTAATCGTTGGTTTGATCGTGGGCGCCATCGCCAAGCTTGTGATGCCGGGGAGAGATCCCGGCGGCATCCTCATCACGATGCTGCTGGGCATCGCTGGCTCCGTGATCGCTGGTTTCCTGGGGCGGGCGCTGGGCATCTATCACGCCGGTGATGCGGGCCCGGGGATCATCGCCTCCGTCATCGGCGCGGTCCTGGTGCTGGCCATCTACCGCGCAGCGTCCGGCCGCCGCCGCATCGTCTAGTCCCGCGGAACGCGGGGAGAGACCTTGAGCGGGACGGTATGAACCCGAACCAATCGACCGACAGACAACGCCGCTCGCTGACCAAGCGGGCGGCGTTGATCGCTGTCTGCGTCCTGGGGGCGTTGCTCACCCTGGTGGTGATCGCCGTGGGTGGAACGCTGCTGGCGTTGCGCACCGACTGGGGCGGCGAGCGTCTGCGCCGCCAGGTGGTCTCCCGGGTCAACGCGCAGATCCAGGGAAACCTGGAGATCAAGAGGCTCTCCTTCGGCGGCAACCGCCTGGTGGTCTGGGGCGTGGCCGTCCGCGATCCCGAAGGGCAGATGGTCGCCCAGATCGCACGGACCGAGGTCGACGTCTCGCTGAGCCGCCTGCTGCACAAGGAGCTCCGGCTGACGGCGGTGGAGATCGAGAGACCGGTCCTCGATCTGCTCGCAGGCGAGCAAGGATTGAACCTGTCACGGGCGCTGGCGCCCCAGAAACCAACCAAGAAAAAGCCGACCGCACCTTCGCCCAGGACGACGAAGGAAGGCTGGGTCGTTCGACTGGATCGCTTCGCGCTGACAGGCGGAGCGCTGGCGTTCGCCACCGCGCAGGCCGACAGTCGCGACACCAAGGTGCAATTTTCCGAGCTGAACCTGGCGGTCAGCCTGCGCTATGCGACCGGCAACGGCGCCCTGGATCTGAAACTGAAGCTGGACGGCGACGACCAGCTTGCCCCCGGTCATCCGCTGCGACTGGCGCTTGAGACCAGCGCGCACGGCGACGTCTATCGTTTCGATGGCGACGGCGATCTTCTGGGCGGCAGCCTCCGGGCGCACGGCACCGTCGACGCCCACCGCCTGGACAGCGCCGACGCGGTGATCGCGCTGGCCGTCCCCCGTCAACGGCTGGCAGGACAGGAATGGGGGCCGTTCGGCATCGACGCCACGGCCCACCCCGGCACGCCCCCCACGTTGAACGCGCTGCTGGCCATCCCGGGTCTGGAGCTGGCCGCCCGGACGCGCGAGAGCAACAGCGCCGACAGCACCGCGGCGGCGCCGGCGTCGGCAGCCGCGTCGTCAATCGACGGACGACTCGCGTCGTCGATCGACGGACGACTCGCGTCGTCGATCGACGGTCGACTGACGGTGGCTGACCTCAGCCTCACCGGGCGGGCCCTTCAGGCGCTGTCCGGGAAGGCGGCGCCCAAGCTGGCTGGTCACGGCGCGCTGACCTTTGCCCTGGAGCAGCCGGCCGGGGCGGCGATTGCTCCCCCGGTCGCCGCACAGCTCAATGGCTTCTTCGACAGCCTCGATCTGGGCAGCAACGCCATCGCACGCCTCAAGATCGAGGGACGGGCGGCGCCGCTGTCCGGCCTGCCCCGTCGCGCCGAGCTGGCGGTGACGGCGGCGTCGATCACCGCGGGTACGACGGCGCTGGGCGC
>DATLVT010000213.1:0-4491 GCA_035577105.1 Polyangia bacterium | reverse complement strand
GTCGAGGACCAGATGCGCCTTTATCATGACCTGGAGAGGGTGTTCGCCCAGCAGGCGCCGGCCATCCCGCTTTTCCCGGGCCCGCTGTGGGGCGAATACAACGACAAACGCTTCACCGGCTTCCCCGACCAGAAGAATCCGTACGCGCCGCTGTCGCCCAACCTGTTCCCGCAGTCTCTCCTGGTGCTGACCAGGCTCTTGCCGCGATGAGGTTCTTGCTGCGCCGGCTCGGTTTCTACCTGGTGGCGGCCTGGGCGTCGATCACGCTGGCCTTCTTCATCCCCCGTCTGATGCCCGGCGATCCAGCGTCGGCCATGTTCGCGCGTTTTCGCGGCCGCCTCAGCCCGGAGGCGATCGTCGCCCTGCGCACGGCGTTCGGGTTCTCGGAGGCGCCGCTGTGGAGGCAGTACGCCCAGTACCTGGCCCACGCGGCGCGCGGCGATCTGGGGATCTCGATCAGCTATTACCCGGCGACCGTGGGGAGCGTGATCAGCCAGGCGCTGGTCTGGACGGTGCTGCTGTCAGGGGTGGCGGTGCTGATCAGCTTTGTGGTGGGGACGGCGCTGGGAATGCTGGGCGCCTGGAAACGTGGTGGCTGGCTGGACAGCTATTTGCCGCCGGTGCTGACGTTGCTGGGGGCCTTTCCCTATTTCTGGCTGGCCATGGCGGCGCTGTTCATTTTCGGGTTTGGCCTGGGCTGGTCGCCGCTGCGCCAGGCCTACGATGATCGGCTGGTGCCGTCGCTGCACTGGGCCTTCCTGGCCAGCGTCGTCCAGCACGCGGTGCTGCCGGCGGCCACCATCGTCATCGCCACCGCGGGCGGGTGGATGCTGAGCATGCGCAGCACCATGATCACCGTGCTGTCGCAGGACCATGTGCTGTTCGCCCACGCCAAGGGGCTGTCGTCTCGCCGGATCATGTTTCAGTACGCCGCCCGCAACGCCCTGCTGCCCAACGTGGCCGGCTTCGGGATGGCGCTGGGGTTCGTGCTGTCGGGCTCGCTGCTGACCGAGATCGTCTTTTCGTATCCAGGCCAGGGGTATCTGCTGTTCCGGGCGGTCAAATCGCTGGATTACCCGCTGATTCAAGGGCTGTTTCTCACCACCACCCTGGCCGTGCTGGGCGCCAACTGGTTGGTCGACGTGGTGGCCCTGTGGTTGGATCCACGCTCGCGCTCATGACGGCGATGGGGCAACTGCTGGCGAATCGCAAGGCCCTGGTCGGTCTGTGCATCCTGGCGTTGTTCGGCGGACTGGCCTTGATCGGGCCGGCGCTGGTGGGCGATCCCTCGGACTTCGTGGCCGTGCCGCTGTTGCCGCCGTCGGCGGCGCACTGGTTTGGAACCACCGGGCAGGGGCAGGACGTCTTCGCGCAGACGGTGGCAGGCGCCCGCGGGACGCTGGCCGTCGCGTTTCTGGTCGGGCTGACGGTGCTGCTGCTGGGCGCCCTGGTGGGAACGGTGGCTGGCTATTTCGGCGGATGGATCGACGAAGGACTGGGCCTGCTGGTCAATCTGTTCTTGCTGATCCCGGGGCTGCCCCTGGCCGTGGTGATCGCGGCGTATCTGCCGGCGGGGCCGGGCACCATCACGCTGGTGCTGGTGCTGACCGGCTGGGCCTGGACGGCGCGGGTCATTCGCGCCTCCGCGCTGTCGTTACGTCAGGCCGATTTCGTCTCGGCGGCGATGGTCAGCGGCGAAAGCCACCTGCGCGTGATCCTGTTCGAGATCTTGCCGAACATGCTTCCCCTGCTGGCGTCGTCGTTCATCGCCGCCGTGACGTATGCCATCGGCGCCGAGGTGGGGCTGGAATTTCTGGGCCTGGGCGATCTGGAACGGGTCAGCTGGGGGACGAACCTTTACTGGGCCAGCAACGACGTGGCGCTGCCATCGGGATCGTGGTGGACGTTTGTTCCCACCGGCGTGGCCATCGCGCTGGTGGGGTTCGCGCTGGCCCTGCTGAACAACGGCCTCGACCAGTTCGGCAACCCGCAGCTTGATCCCGAACGGGCCTTCCTGCGCGCCACCGGCCGCAAACGATTGGAGCTGAGCGCCGCCACGCCGGTGCTGCGCAAGAGCCAGAGCCATGGCTGACGTCGCAGCCGCCACCGACGCTCCGCTCCTGTCCGTCGAGAACCTGCAGGTCACCTACCTGACGGCCTCCGGCCCGGTGCCCGTCGTCGATGACGTCTCGTTCGACGTGGCGCCCGGGGAAGCCTTCGGTCTGGCCGGCGAATCGGGCGGCGGCAAATCGACCATCGCCCAGGCCATCCTGCGCGTGCTGCGTCCGCCGGCCGCGATCACGGCCGGGCAGATCCATTTTGGCGGCGCCGACGTGCTGGCCATGGACGACGCCGCCCTGGCGGAGTTCCGCTGGAAACAGGTGTCGCTGGTGACCCAGAGCGCGATGAGCGCGCTCAACCCCGTGCTGCGCGTGCGCGAGCAGATCGTCGACACCATCCGGGCGCACAAACGGGCCACGCGGGCCGAGGCGCTGGAGCGGGCCGCCGCGCTGTTCCGCATCGTCGGCATCGGCACCGATCGCCTGAACAGCTACCCGCATCAGCTGTCCGGTGGGATGCGCCAGCGGGTGGTCATCGCCATCGCCCTGGCCCTGCGGCCGCGGCTCTTGATCATGGACGAACCGACCACCGCCCTGGACGTGGTGGTTCAGCGCGAGCTGCTGTCACAGTTGCTGGACCTGAAAGACAAGCTGGGTTTTTCGGTCCTTTTCATCACCCACGATCTGGCGCTGATGCTGCAGGTCTGTTCGCGCGTGGGGATCATTTACGGCGGGCGGCTGGTAGAGACCGCGCCGGCGGCGATCCTGCTGGCGCAACCGCATCACCCGTACACGCGCGCGCTGATGACCTGCTTTCTGGACGTGCACCAGCCGCGCCAGGCGCGCGCCGGGATCGCGGGCGCACCGCCCGATCCGCGCCACCCGCCCGCCGGCTGCCGGTTTCATCCGCGCTGTCCGTTCGTGTTCGACCCTTGCCGCTGCGAAACGCCGCTGCTGACGCCGCGCGGTCCCCAGCACGCCAGCGCGTGTCACCTGCCGACGGTGAGACAGCCATGAGCGCGCCGCTGCTGGCGGTGCGTGGTCTGGGCAAGACGTTTGTCATCAAGGACGGCGGCCGGCGCGTCGCCGTCCCCGCGGTGCGTGACGTGTCGTTCGACGTGAACGCCGGCGAGGCCGTCGCCCTGGTGGGCGAATCAGGCAGCGGCAAGACCACCACCGCGCGCCTGATCGCCCGACTGGAGACGCCCACCACCGGCGCGATCCGCGTGCATGGCGAGGACGTCCTGCAAACCGAGCCGCGCCGCCCGTCGCTGGGCTTCCGGTCGCGCGTGCAGATGATCTTTCAAGATCCCTTCGCCTCGCTGAATCCTTTTCACACCATCGCCTATCACCTGGCCCGCCCGCTGCTTCGCCACCGCAAGGCCCGCTCCGGTCCCGACGTCGCCGCCGCGGTTCGCCGGCTGCTGGAGACCGTCGGCCTGACTCCCGCCGATGACTTTGCCCGCAAGCGTCCGCATCAGGCGTCGGGCGGCCAGCGCCAGCGGGTGGCGGTGGCGCGCGCGCTGGCCGTCGATCCGCAGCTGATCCTGGCCGACGAACCGACCAGCATGCTGGACGTTTCGATCCGCATCGATCTGTTGAACCTGATGCGCGATCTCAAGACGCAGCGAGGCCTGGGTTATCTGCTGATCACCCACGATCTCGGCGCCGCCCGTTACTTCGCCGATCGCATCCTGGTGATGTACGCCGGCCTGATCGTCGAATCGGCGGCCAGCGACGTCTTGCTCGACGCGCCCTTGCACCCGTACACGCAGCTCCTGGTGGCGGCGGTGCCCTCGCCGCAGGCGCCGCTGCGTCCGGCGGGGCCGATCGCGCTGACCGCCAGCCGCCCCATCGGCGCGGCGGGTGCGTCGACGGGCTGCCCGTTCGCTGATCGCTGTCCGCAGGTGATGGACCGCTGCCTCACCGAACTGCCGCCCTTTCGGACCGTCGCGAGTGGGCACGACGTGCGCTGCCATCTGTACGTCACGGGGTGAGGCGGGTTCCTTGCGGCGTCCGCCGCCTCCGCGTGGGCGGGTCCTGTCGCTGCGTGACAGCTTCCCCAGCGGGCCGGTTCGCCGGGGCCGCGTTCGAGATTCTAGAGATCGCGAGTTGTGTAACAGAAGCGCAGAGGGACAACGGCCCCGACGAACCGGCCCGCTGGGGGCCCCTCACTCCGCGCCACCCGCCCACGCTACGTCGGCTCGCTCGGGGCAAGCGTTGAAGACTGTCGATGGAAAACCAGATGAGACAAAAGTCGCTCACAGATCCGTGGGCGTTCGAAGCGGAAGGATGAATCAAGGCGCGCGGAGGGGGAAGAGATCCGTCATCGGCGGCGTTCGAAGCGCAACGGATGGAGGCATCAAGGCGCGCGGAGGGGGGGATAGAGTCTCGGCGGGACGTCCCGTAGCGCTCCTGCCTCGGAGGGTCC
>DATLVT010000212.1:0-3346 GCA_035577105.1 Polyangia bacterium | reverse complement strand
CCCCCGCGACGAAGCGAATGGAGCCTCACCTCACGTACAGCCGCCCTCCACCATCTCCACAAACTCCCCGGTGCGGCACATGCGCTACACTCCGCGCCCATGAAGACATCGTCTCGGTTGTTTGTCGCTGCGGTCTTGATTTTCGTTTCGTCGTCGTCGCTGGTCGCCTGCTCGCCGTCGGTTGATCCCGCGGCCAAGGCCGACATCGATCGGCGCATCAGCGCGCTGGCCCCGCCGTCGCAAAAGTTTCCGGCGCCGACCGGGTTCGCCCCCCTGCCCTTTCAGGCCGGGCAATGGACCCAGCACAAGTTGATCGACGACAACGGGCGGCCGTCGTTCATGACGTACAAGATCGTGGGCGAGGATGCCGGCGCCTTCTGGCTGGAGACCGTCACCGACACGTACACCGGCCGCACGGCCATGAAGATGTTGCTGGCCATCCCCAACCGCACAGATCCCAACTCGATCGACATCCGCGCCGTCACCATGAAGGACACCCACGGCCGCATCACCAACTTTGACGGGCCGATGCTCAGCCTCATCCGCGGCACGCTGAAGGGCACTCTGTCGACGCTGTCGATCAGCTGGCAAGGACTGCCCCAGGAAGACGCCACGGTTCCCGCGGGTACTTTCAGTGGCTGCTTCAAGACCCGCACCGACGCCGCGTGGGGACCCTGGCACTCCGCCAGCACGTCGTGGTCGCACTCCGCTGTCCCGTTGTCCGGCCTGGTCAAGAGCCAGGGCATCGATCACGGCAATTCCATGGAGCTGGTTGCCTTCGGATTGAGTGGCGCCGTCAGCGAGTTCTGATCTGTCCAGATTTCAGGACAATGGTTATTGATGGACACGCGCGGGCAAAAGGTTCATAGCTGACAGGCGGCATTCATACAATACAGTCTGGACCCGATGGTCTGACGGCGTAAAAAGGAAGTGAGTCTGGACTGGGCGGTGCGTGCGTCGCGGAGGGTGGCTCATGACCGATCGGACCGAGGATCTCGACGACACTTGCGAAGGGCCCCCGCCGGTGGTCGCCTCCGACGACTGCGGATTTCCCATCGTCGGCGTGGGCGCCTCCGCGGGAGGGCTGGACGCCTTCACGCAGCTGCTCAAGCATCTGCCCGCCGACAACGGAATGGCCTTTGTCCTGATCCAGCACCTGGATCCCACGCACCCCAGCCTTCTGAGCGCGGTGATGGCCAAAGCCACCCCGATGCCGGTTCAGGAGGCCGAGGACGGCATGACGCTGGTGCCGAACCATGTGTACGTCATTCCGGCCGTCGCGGACATCTCCCTGCGCCGCGGCCGTTTCGTCCTTGAGCCCCGGACGGCCAGCGGTCCACGACCGCACCTGCCCATCGATTCCTTTTTTCGCTCGATGGCCGCCGCGTGCGGCAGCCGAGCCATCGGCGTGGTCCTGTCGGGAAACGCCTCGGACGGCACCGAAGGCTTGCGGGCCATCAAGGTGGAGAACGGCATCACCCTGGCGCAGGACCCCAAGACGGCAAAGTTCAGCGAGATGCCCCAGAGCGCGGTGAACGCCGGCGTCGTCGACAATGTCCTGGCGGTCCCCTTCCTCGCTCAGGAACTGTTGCGCCTGGGCAGCCACCCTTACGTCTCGTCGACGCAGGTCCCGCCGCCGGCCAGCGACACCGCGGCGCTCAGCGAGATCCTGCAGGTGGTTCGCAACACCATCGGCGTCGACTTCACGGAGTACAAGGGCCGTACCTTCGAACGGCGGCTGGCCCGGCGAATGGCCTTGCGACGAACCGACGGCCCGCGGGAGTACCTGGCATTGATCCAGAAATCGCCCGAGGAGGTCCACGCCCTGTACGAGGACATCCTCATTCATGTCACCTCGTTCTTCAGGGACAAGAACGTCTTCGAATCACTGCACGCGCAGATCCTGCCCGCCATCATCGGAGCAAAGGCGACCGGCGCGCCGATTCGAATCTGGGTGGCCGGCTGCTCGACCGGCGAGGAGGTCTACTCCGTCGGGATCACCCTGCTGGATCTCCTCGATGATTCGTCCCACGCCGTCCAGATCTTCGGCTCCGATCTCAGCGAAGCCACGATCAGCAAGGCCCGCGCCGGCGTCTACTCCGAGGAGGCCCTGCGTGACGTCAGCGACGAACGACGCAAGCGTTACTTCATCAAGACCGAAAACGGATACAAGATAAACAAGGTCCTGCGGGAGCTGTGCGTGTTCGTCCGGCACGACCTGGCGCGAGACCCGCCGTTTTCAAAGCTGGACCTGGTGAGCTGTCGAAATGTCCTCATCTACTTTGATCAGTCGCTGCAAAAGCGGATCATCCCCGCCTTTCACTATGCGCTGAACCAGCCCGGGTACCTGCTGCTGGGCCACACCGAAGGACTGGCCGGATTCAGCGGGTTGTTTTCGGTCGTCGACAAGGCGAACAAGATCTTCCAGCGAACGGCGGCGCCCAGCACGCTGCGCTTCGCCCCCCGCTTCGAAGCCCGGCCGGCCAATCAACCGACGCCCACCGACGACAAGCTGGTCTTCCCGCGCCGCGCCACCGACGTCGCCAGACACCTCGATCGCATCCTGCTGGCCCGCTATTCACCGGCGGGCGCCCTCATCAATGACAAGATGGAGATCCTTCAATTTCGCGGGCAGACCGGATCGTTCCTGCACCCGGCACCGGGCGAGCCGCAGAACGATCTCATCAACATGGCTCGTCCCGGGCTGCTGGCGCCGCTGCGCGAAACGCTGGCCGAGGTCAAGAAGACGATGGCGCCGGTCAGGCGCGAGGGCGTGGAGGTCGACCAGGACGGGTTCACCCGCTCGTGCAACCTGGTGATCTTCCCCTTCACCGGGCTGCCCGACGTGCAGGAGCAGCTATACGTCGTCCTGTTCGAGGAGATTCTCTCACCCGATGAGGCGAACTCCGACTCTGCCGCCGGCCAGCGCCGCCGCGCCGAGTGGTCGGACGACCGCCGGATCCCCAAGGTGGAACACGAGCTGATGGCCACCAAGGAGTACCTGCACTCGTTGATCGAGGAGCACGGCCGGACCAACGACGATCTCGGTTCGGCCAACGAAGAGCTGGTCTCCGGGAACGAAGAGCTGCAGAGCACGAACGAGGAGCTGGAGACCGCCAAGGAGGAGTTGCAGTCAGCCAACGAGGAACTCACCACGGTCAACGACGAGCTCTCCCACCGCAACCAGGAGGTCATCCAGACCAACAGCGATCTGCTCAACCTGCTGGTCACCGTCGACATTCCGATCATCATCCTGGACCTCGACCGGCGGATCAGGCGCTTTACGCCAAAAGCGACGACCATCCTCAACGTCCTTCCCACCGATCAGGGACGTCTCTTTGACGAC
>DATLVT010000211.1:0-3671 GCA_035577105.1 Polyangia bacterium | reverse complement strand
ACCGGCGCCACCAGCACCGCCTGCAAGAAGCCGTGGTGGCGATCGTCGATCACCGAGATGGTGGAGAAGATCGCCGTGAACAAGACCGTCAGGACGATCGTGCCGGGATAAAAATACTGCAGATACGAGATGGCGCCGGCGTCCGCGCCCCCGGCAGCGACGCGAAAGCTGGCGCCCAGGCCGGCGCCCAGCACCGCCCACAGGATCAAGGGCTGCGCCAGCGAACCGACCACGCGGCTGGGCTGGCGAAAGAACCGCCGCAGATCGCGGCCAACGAGGGCCGCCACGATCCGTCCGGCCACCGAACGCGGCGTCTCGATCCCGGCGGCGGTCATGCGGACAGCCCCCGGCCGGTCAGCTTGGCGAACACGTCGGCCAGGGTGGGGCGCGCGGTGGCGATGCTGGCCAGACGCCCCGGCCCGAACAGCTCGGCGATGCGCGGGATGATCTCCGGGCCGCGGGGCGCCTCGATGACGACCTGCTCGCCGACCACGCGCGCCTCCAGCCGCAGCCGCTGCGTGACCGTGGCGGCGATCTCCGCGGCGCTGTCGCCGCGCACGGTGATCACGTCACCGGCCACGCGGGCGCGCAGCTCGTCGGGCGTCCCGCTGGCGCAGATCGCGCCTTGGTCCAGCAGCGCGATCCGATCGCACTGCTCGGCTTCTTCCGCCTGATGGGTGGTGACGATCAAGCTGGTGGCGCGGCGGGTGCGCAGGTCGCGCAGCTGCTCCCAGATCCGGCGCAAGGCTTCGGGATCGACGCCCCGGCCCGGCTCGTCCAGCAACAGCAACGACGGCTGGTGCAGCAGCACGCGCCCGATCTCGATACGCCGGCGCATGCCGCCCGAATATTTCGAGGCCAACTCGTCAGCGCGGTCTTCCAGGTCCATCAGGCGCAGCGTTTCTGTGACGCGTGGCCGCGCCAGCGCCGTGGGCAGTCCGTAAAGGGCGGCGCCCAGCTGCAGGTTTTCACGGCCGGTCAGCTTCAGATCGATGCTGGGCTCTTGAAAGACCACGCCCAGACGGGCCCGGTAGGGGCGGCTGGTCGGGGAGACCGGGTGGCCATCCAGGCTGATCCGTCCCCCGTCGGCAGGGATCAGGCCCGACAGCAGCCGGAACGCCGTGGTCTTGCCCGCGCCGTTGGGACCGAGGAGGCCGAAGATCTCGCCTGGCTGAACATCGAAGCTGACGCCGGCCAGGGCGACGCGCGCGCCGAAGCGCCGCCGCAGCTCCTCGACGCGCAGGCGGGGCTGGGGGGCGGCGGGCAGGGGGCCGGCGGACAGCTCGGCGAGGCTCATGGTCAGGCGACGGTGCGATCGACGATCAACGCGACGAAGAGCAGCGTCAGGTAGACGATCGACATCAGGAACATCGAGCGGGCCCAGCGCGTGGCAGCGCCCTGGCGAAAGCCCGCCACCGCCCACCCGATGAACACGGCGCCCAGCAGCGCCGCCGCCACCGCATAGTGAACGCCGGCCACGTGCATGGGCAAAAGCAGGATCGACGCGACCACCAGGGCGATCGAGAAGGTGACGATGTGCAGGCGTGTGCCCAGCGGCGAGATCGACAGCGGCAGCACCTTGAACCCGGCCTGCTGGTAATCGCGCGCGCGGTAGATGGCGATGGCCAGGAAGTGGGGGATCTGCCAGAGGAAGAGGATCGCGAACAGGACCAGCCCGGGCGCGTCCAGATGCCCGGTCACCGCCGTCCATCCCATCAGCGGCGGCATCGCGCCCGGAACGGCGCCCACGAACAGCGCCACCGCCGACTGGCGCTTCATCGGCGTGTAGATCCAGACGTACGAGAGCAGCGCCACCGCCGCCAGCAGGCCGGTCAGCGCGTTGCCCGCCAGAAACAGCAAGGGCAGGGCGGCCGATGCCAGCAGCACGCCGAAGGCCAGGGCCGTCTCGGGCGACAGGCGTTTCTCTGGCAGCGCCCGCTCGCGCGTGCGGTCCATCAGGCCGTCCGCGTCGCGCTCCAGGTACATGTTCAAGGTGTTCGAGGCCGACACCACCAGCGCCGTCCCGATGAGGGTCATGATCATCCGCCACAGCGACAGCGTGCCCGGCGCCAGCCACATGCCGCCCGCGAAGGTGGCCAGCACCAAACCGGTGATGCGGGGCTTGGTCAGGCTGATGACGTCGGCGAACCAGCGCCAGCGGACCGGCACGGCGACAAAGTCGGGACGCCCCAGCAGGACCACGGAGACCTGCGTGGCCAGCAATGCCGTGGCCACCGCCAGGTGGGCCTCGACCGTCGCCAGATCCAGAAACGACTGGATGGCCCGCACGCCCAGCCAGATCTGCGTCAGCACCAGCAGTGGCGCGACCACGGCCAGGACCCGCAACAGCGGCCGCCGTCGGGCCGCGCGCAGGGTGACCACAGACGACGTCAGCACCAGGACCGTCACCACCACCGCGTTCAGCCGGTGCAGCACGTGGATCAGCACCGTGGGATGCGCGTCAGGCCACAGCGATCCCCGGCAGAGCGGAAGGTCCAGGCAGGCCAGCGCCGCGCCGGAGTGTCGAACCAGCCCGCCCAGCACCATCTGAAAATAGATGGCCACCGCCGACACCAGCGCCACGCGCACGGCGCCGGGCGCCAGCGCCGGCGGCCGCTCCGCCGCGGCCCGGGGCGGGCGCGAGCGCACGGCGATGTACAGGGTGATCATGAAGAACAGCAGCGAAACGGCGGTGTGCGCCGTCGAGATCGGCGTCGGCAGGCGCAACAGCACCGTCACGCCACCGAGCACGGCCTGAACGATCACCAGCCCGACCGCCAGCCAGCCATAGGGGCGCAGCGCCCGCTGCTGGGAGGCGCGGCTGACCGTCAAGCTGATGGCCAGGGCCAGCGCCAGGATCACCACCGAACCGGCGGCCAGACGATGGCTGTGCTCGATCAGCACGCCCCCCTCCATCCTGGGCATCAGCGTGCCATAGCAGGTGGGCCAGTCCGGGCAGGCCAGGCTGGACCCGGTCCCATGCACCAGCCCGCCGATCAGAATCAGCAGGTAAGTGGCGATCGCCGTGAGGATGGCGAGACCGTGGACAAACACGGGCGTGTTTATAGCCTGAATTCCCGGCAGCGGTGGGACTTGCTGATCTGGAACCCTGGAAGGGTTTCAGACCTCCCACGATGGAACTCCGGCGGCCAAGCCGCCTGCGTTCCTACGCGGCTGCTGCGGCTAGTGTCGGCGGTTTCCCGAAGGGGGGCGCCGGCGCGGTCAGCGGTCTTCATTTGGCGTCGAACACAAACTTGATCTCTGCCGGCTGGTCGGCGGCCACGGTGATCTCGGCGGTCTTCGACCCGTACCGCTCGTGCCAGGCCTCGAGGGTGTAGGTGCCGGCCGGGACCTTGGGGATGGTGAACCCGCCGTCGTCGCCCGTCACCGCGAAGAACGGATGGTTGCTGACCCCGACGTAGCCGGTCATCCAGGGGTGGACGTCGCACTTGAACTTGATGATGTCGCCGCTTTCGTTGAACTTCTTGGCCATGGGCCCCAGGCCGGGGACCTGGGCCTGGTTGAAGATCGTCGACGGCCCTTTATAGCTGTGCACGTTGTGCAGCGTCTGGTCGCCGTTCTTGATGATCAATGACTGGCCGGCCATGATCCCCTGCACGCGCGGGCGGTACATGCAGTCGGTCTGATCCAGCGTGGCGCCCTCCGCCGGT
>DATLVT010000210.1:0-19524 GCA_035577105.1 Polyangia bacterium | reverse complement strand
TCACCTCAGTGGCATGCGAACCGATCTCACTGTCGCTCAGGACCTGGGCAATCGGCGGTTGCGAGTGACCATCGGCTATCGCTATCGCAATGAAAGCCTTCCCAATGCCGAACGGATCAGCGTCATCGCCCTGCCGAACTTGAGCGCCCTGCCCCAGTGCCCCAGCGAGACCGCGTGCACCTATGTCATCCCGTACGGCTACACCGCCCACGCCGCCCTGCTGCGCGCGGCGATCGCGCTGCCCGGGCTGGGACGGCTGCTGGTGTCCGGCGCCTTCGAGCACCGCCTGTACACCAGCGACAGCTTCATCGAGAGAATGATCACCGGCGGCGCCGTGGAGGACATCTATCTGCGCCGTCGCAGCGACAATCGCATCAGCGCCAGCATCGCCTTGTCCCTGTCCCACGGAACCCGCTATGACGCGTCGGTGCGATACGATCTGCTGGTCAGCCGATCGAACATCAACAACTCGGTCGACCGCCTGGACTACGACAACAAGAACTTCAGCAAGCAGGTGGTCAGCATCGAGGTGTCGCGCGACTGGATTCTGAGGCGGTGAGCTGATCGGCTCTGGAACGAGCTGCGCCTACCGGGCCAGCTCTTCCTTTATCCACTCGCGCAGGCTCTCGGTGTCGCGGTTGTCGGTGAACTCGCGTCCGTTGATGTAGAGGGTGGGCGTCGACGACAGGCCCAGCGTCGAGCCGTCGACGCGATCCTTCTGCACCCGCTCCTTGACCGCCTTGGAGTCCAGATCCTGACGGAACTTGGTGACGTCCAGGCCGCTCTCCTTGGCGTACTTCTCGATCTCGGCCGGTGACAGGCTGTCCTGGTTCACCCACAGCTTGTCTTCAAACTGCCAGAACTTGCCCTGCTTCTGGGCGGCCACCGCCGCCTCGGCGGCCAGGCGGGCGTTGGTGTGCTGGGGCAGCGGGTAATGCTTGAAGTACAGCTTCACCTCGCCGTGAAACTCGTCCAGGATCTGGCGCAGCACCGGCTGGAACCGCTTGCAGTGCGGACATTCGTAGTCGGCGAACTCGACCAGCGTGACCTTGGCGTTCGGGCTGCCCTTCATGGGCGCCTCGGCGACGTCGATGAACTTGGCGGTGGCCGACCGATAGCGCTTGGTCAGCGCCTCGCTGATCTCGGAGTCGGTGAACCCCTGGTCGACCATCTTCGCCACATAACGGACGGCGTTCAGCGAACGACGGCACGAGGGGTCCTTCTTGGCCGACTGGATCAGGCTCTGGGCCTGGCCGCAGATGGACGGTTCGCTGTTGACGATGCGAAAGAAGACCTTCTTCTGGAGGTCGTCGAACTTGGCGATGTCGACCCCGGGCGGCGGGACGGTGTCCTGCCCGGCGGCGGCCCCCGCGGGCGGCGATTCGGCCGCCGCGGCCGGGGCCTCGATGGCCTCCGGGGCGCGCCTGGAACAGGCCATCATCGTCACCTGCAGGGCCACCTGCACGAGGACGACCGACAGCGTGACCTTTACCCGAGAAACCGACGAGCTTGCCCTGCGCATGCGCGAGTGTATGTATAGAAACCAACCGGGCCCGAGTCAACGACGGCCGGCCTCCGTCTCCCCCACCGTCCGCATTGACGTGGCCGGCGCCACCATCTATAAATCGCGGGGCGCAAAGGCGCCTGCAAACCCATGACATCAGACTACGTTCCCGCAGCGCTGGCGATCTTGATCGGGGTCGGGTTCGCGTTGCTTTTGACGGCGGCCGCCAAGTACCTGGGGCACGGCCGTCCCAGCAAGGCCAAGGACTATCCGTACGAGTGCGGCTCTGAGGTGCTGGGCAGCCCGCGCACGCGGTTCGAGGTCAAGTTCTACCAGGTGGCCATCCTGTTCCTGGTGTTCGACATTGAAACCGCGTTCCTCTACCCGTGGGCGCTGAAATTCCGCGAGCTGTCCTGCACGGGACCGCTGGAGGCCGGCCTGTGCGGGTCGGGCGTTTCATTCTTTGGCCTGTCCGAAATCCTGGTGTTCATGGCCGTGCTGATCGTCGGACTCACGTACGTGTGGCGCAAGCGCGCGATCGGTTGGGAGTAGCAATCCATGGGTTTCGAATTTCACTACGCGTCCAAGCTGGAGGCGGCGGTCAACTGGGCCCGCAAGTTCTCGCTGTTCAGCTATCCGTTCGTCACCGCCTGCTGCGGCATGGAATACATGTCGACGGCCGCGCCCAAGTACGACATCGCCCGCTTTGGCGCCGAGTTCCCGCGCTTCTCTCCGCGCCAGGCTGATCTGTTGATCATCGTCGGCACCATCACCGAGCGGCAGGGACCGGCCCTGCGCCGCATCTACGAGCAGATGTGCGAACCCAAGTGGGTGATCGCCTTCGGCGTCTGCGCGTCGACGGGCGGCTTTTACCAGAATTACTCGACCATGCCGGGCGCCGATCAGGTGGTTCCGGTCGACGTCTACATCCCCGGCTGTCCGCCCCGCCCCGAACAGGTGCTGGACGCGCTGGTGATGCTGCAGGATCGCATCCAGCGCGGCGAGGGGCACAGTCAGATCATGCTGCGCGCCGACCAGGGGTACGACGTGCCGACGGCGGCCATCCGCCCCACCACCCGCCACGCCCAGGCGGCAGAAAAAGCGAAGGAAAAGTAGTCGATGGCCCAGGTGGTTCTGGATCGACTGGCGGCGCAGTTTCGCAACGGCGAGATCATCAACGTTGGATCGCAGCACGGCAACGAATGGGCGCGCATCCGCCCCGACGCCTGGACCGCGGTCTGCACGTTCCTGCGCGAGGATCCCAGCACGATGATGGAGATGCTGACCGACCTGACCTGCGTCGATCGCTTCGGCGATGAACCGCGGTTCGACGTGGTGGTGCATCTTTATTCGGTCAGCAAGAAGCACCGCGTTCGCCTGTACGGCGGCGTGCCGGAGGAGAGCCCGGTCATCGATTCGCTGGTGCCGATCTGGCCGGGCGCCAACTGGCCCGAGCGCGAGGCCTATGACCTTTACGGCGTGCGCTTCAAGGGTCACCCCGATCTGCGCCGGCTGCTGATGTACCCCGAGTTCGTGGGGCACCCGCTGCGCAAGGACTATCCGAAGGAAAAGCGCCAGCCGCTGGTCCGACGGCAATCAGACAGCGTCGATTGAGAGCGTGAGTCAAACATGGACACCGTAGCTTCAAGCCGCCGCATCGTGATGGGCATCCAGGACGCGGCCGACCTGGAAACGCCGGATCTGCCCACCGAGCCGATGCCGCTGAACATGGGGCCGTCGCACCCGGCCATGCACGGCACCGTGCGCATGGTGATGGACGTCGAGGGTGAGAAGATCACCAACGCCGACGTTCAGATCGGGTACCTGCACCGCTGCTTTGAAAAAGAAGCAGAGCACGCCACCTGGACCCAGATCTTTCCGTACACCGATCGCCTCAACTATGTGTCGCCGATGCTCAACAACGTCGGCTATGCCATCGCCGTCGAGAAGCTGCTGGGCATCGACAAGCAGATCCCGGAGCGCGCCCAGTACATCCGGGTGATCATCGGCGAGATCTCGCGCATGACCGACCACATGACCTGCCTGGGCGCGGGGGCCATGGAGCTGGGCGCCTTCACCGTCTTCCTTTACATGCTGAAGGGACGCGAGTGGCTTTACGAGCTGCTCGAGGAGATCTCGGGGGCGCGGCTGACCCACAGCTACGTGCGCATCGGCGGACTGGCCGGTGACCTGACGCCGGACTTCTCCGAGCGGCTGACCGACATCCTGGGGCGCATTCGCATCGTGCTCAGCGACGTCAGCAAGCTGCTGGACCGCAACCGCATCTTCCGCGACCGCATGGACGGCATCGCCATCATCACCCAGCAGGAGGCGATGGCCTGGGGCCTGACCGGTCCGGTGGGACGCTCGACCGGCCTGGCCTACGACGTCCGCAAGGATCACCCCTATCTGGTCTACGACCGCTTTGACTTCGACGTCCCCGTCGGGTCGGTGGGCGACAACTTCGATCGGTACGCGGTGCGCGTCGAGGAGATCAAGCAGTCGATGTCGATCCTGGAGCAGGCGCTGGCCCAGATCCCGGCCGGCCCCTTCATGCTCAACGATCCGCGCGTCGCCCTGCCGCCCAAGTCCGAGACCTACAACTCGATCGAGGCGATGATCGCCCACTTCAAGATCATCATGGACGGCATCCACGTCCCCGCCGGCGAGGTCTACTCCTTCACCGAGGGCGGCAACGGCGAGCTGGGTTTCTACATCGTCTCCGACGGCACCGGGCGTCCGTGGAAGTGCCGCGTGCGTCCGCCTTGCGTGCCCGCGGTGGCCATCATGAACAAGATCCTCCCTGGGCTGTTTCTGGCTGATGTGGTGCCGACCTTCGGCATGATGAACATGATCGGCGGAGAATGTGATCGCTAATGGCTGAGACCCCCGCATCCACGACGACGCCCATGACGTTGCCCACCACCGCCGCGCCGGTGCCGGCGCCCGCCGCTGACAAGGTCACCGTGACCATCGACGGCAAGGTTCATCTGTTTCCGAAAGGGACCAACCTTCTGGAAGCGTGCAACGAGGTGGGCTGCAACGTCCCCTTCTTTTGCTATCACCCGGGGCTGTCGTCGCCGGCGGTCTGCCGCCAGTGCCTGGTCGACGTCAAGGGCCAGCCCAAGCCGGTGCCGTCCTGTTACACGCCGGTCGCCGACAAGATGGAGGTGACCACGAACTCGCCGAAGGTGCTGGACGTGCGGCGCCAGATGCTGGAGTTCACGCTGCTGAACCACCCCATCGACTGCCCCATCTGCGACAAGGCGGGCGAGTGCACGCTGCAGAAGCATTACTTTGACTGGGACGCCAAGCTGGCCCGCAACGACGGCATCAAGGTCCACAAGGAGAAGGTCGTCGACCTGGGCAAGCACATCGTGCTTGATCAGGAGCGCTGCATCCTGTGCACCCGCTGCATCCGCGTCTGCGACGAGGTGGCCCACACCCACGAGCTGGAGATGGCCGACCGGGGCGATCACGAGGTCCTGACCACCTCGCCGGGGCGGCGCCTGGACAATCCCTATTCGCTGAACACCGTCGACGTCTGCCCGGTGGGCGCCCTGACGTCCAAGGATTTTCGGTTCGCCATGCGGACCTGGGAGCTGTACTCGACGCCGTCGGTCTGCCCGGGCTGCGCCACGGGCTGCAACGTCGAGGTTCATTCGTCGCGCGGGCGCATCTACCGGCTGGTCCCCCGCGTGAACCAGGCGGTGAACAAGCACTGGATGTGCGACGAGGGGCGGTTCACGTACAAGCCCGTGCACACCCAGCGCCTGACGGCGCCCAAGGTCGCGGGCTCCGTCGTCGACTGGGATCGCGCCCTGGACGAAGCGACGCGCCTGCTGCACCCGGCGATCAGCGCCGACCCCGGCAAGGTGGGCGTGGTGTTCAACGCCCAGAGCACCAACGAGGATCTCTACGCGCTCTCGCGGCTGGCCTTCCAGCACCTGGGCCTGGGCCGCGCCTATCTGGCGGGGCGAGACCAGGGCTGGCACGACGACATCCTGGTCAGCGCCGACAAGAACCCCAACACCGCCGGCGCGGTGGCCATCGGGGGCGGCCGGCTGGGCAGCCTGGTGGACCTGGCCAACGATCTCAAGAGCGGGGCGATCAAGGCCCTGCTGGTGCTGGGCGCCGACGGCATCCTGGTCGGCCCGACGGCAGCGGCGGCCATGCCCTTCAGCGGCCTCAGCGCGCTGGTGGTGATGAGCGATCATCAAGATCCCCTGGTCGAGGCGGCGCACGTGGCGCTGCCCATGGCGGCCTGGGCCGAGGTGGACGGCACGTTCACCAACAAGCTGGGGATGGTCCAGCGCATTCGCGCGGCCGTGCCGCCGGCGGGCGATTCGCTGCCCGGCTGGGACATCCTGTGTCACCTGGCGCGCAAGCTGGGCGCCACCATGGACTGGGATTCGGCCAAGACCGTCTTCGCCGAGGCCAAGCAGAAGCTGCCGTTCATGAAGGACGCCGACTGGGGACGTGCCCGTCTGCCGGTCCAGCTGCGCTTCGCCAATTCCAGAGGCTGACCGGAGAGGCTGACTGACGATGGACTACGGAACGCTCGCTTTCGACGCGCTGGCCGCCACGGCGAAGATCCTGTTCATGATCCTGGGATTCGCCATGCCGCTGGCGTCGATCCTGACCTGGCTGGAGCGCCGGCAGTCGGCGATGATGCAGGACCGCCTGGGTCCCAACCGCGCCAACATCGGACCCATCCGCGCCTGGGGCATCACCCACTTTCTGGCCGACGCCCTCAAGTTCCTGTTCAAAGAGGACTTCGTTCCGCCCAAGGCGCACAAGTTCCTGTTCATGTGGGCGCCCATCATGGCCATGGCCCCGGCGCTGATCGTCTCGGCCATCGTCCCCTTCGGCGCGCCGCTGTGCTGGGGACACATCCTGGACAAGATGGGACCGGGTGGCGTCTGCGAGAGCCCGGTGCCGCTGCAGATCGCGCGGTTGGATGCCGGCCTGCTGTTCTATTTCGCCATCGCCTCGCTGTCGGTCTATGGCGCCACGCTGGCCGGATGGGCCTCGCACAACAAGTGGGCGATGATGGGCGGCCTGCGCGCCAGCTCGCAGATGATCTCGTACGAGGTCACGCTGGGCATGTCGATCCTGGGCTCGTTCCTGGTGTTCGGCACGCTGGAGCCGAGCGCGATGGTGGCGCAGCAGTCGGTCTTCTTCGACATTCACGACCTGTCGCACAGCTGGGGGATCTTCTCGCAGCCGGTCGGTTTCCTGCTGTTCCTGACGGCCGCCATCGCCGAGACCAAGCGGACGCCCTTTGACATCCCCGAGGGCGAGCCGGAGATCATCGGTTACTTCGTCGAATACTCCGGACTGCGTTTCGGCATGTTCTTCCTGGGCGAGTTTCTGGAGATCGTCTTCTCCAGCGCCATCATCGTCACGGTGTTCCTGGGCGGCTGGCACATGCCCGACATCTTCGGCCTGAACACCTATCTGATGGAGCATCTGCCCAACATCGGCTTCGTGCTGTTCAGCATGCTGGTCTGGGGCGGCAAGGTGTTCCTGTTCTGTTCCTTCCAGCTGTTGATCCGCTGGTCGCTGCCGCGCTTCCGGTCGGATCAGCTGATGCGTCTTGGCTGGCAGCGCCTGCTGCCGGTGTCGATCGCCAACGTGGTGCTGACGGCGCTGGTCATCCTCTACTTCCAGCAGAAATAACGGAGAAACCAACGCCATGGCCATCGGAGTCAAAGTCGTCAGCCGCCCGGGCAGCCTCAGCCAGCAGATGTACCTGCCGGCCATCGCCGAAGGCCTGGGCGTCACCTTCCGGCACTTCGCCAAGAACTTCATCGGCAACCTGGTCGGCCTGCGCGCGAAGACCGACATCGTGACGATCCAGTACCCCGAGGAAAAAAAGAAGTATCCGGAGCGACACCGCGGTCTGCACCGACTGATGTTGCGCGACGACGGTCAGACCCGCTGCGTGGCCTGCATGATGTGCCCGACGGCCTGCCCCGCCCACTGCATCACCATCGTTCCCGAGGAATCGCCCGACGGCCGCATCGAGAAGCGCCCCAAGATCTTCGAGATCGACGAGCTTCGCTGCGTGGTGTGCGGCCTGTGCGCCGAAGCCTGCCCCTGCGACGCCATTCGCATGGACACCCTGGAGCACGCCAAGCCGACCTACCGCCGCGTCGACGCCATCCTGGATCGCGAAGAGCTTCTGTCGCGCGGCACCCGCTCGGAAGCCAAGCAGGGCGGCGTGGGGGCCTTCTGGCGCGAGAAGGTCAAGGGCGAACCACAGACGCCGCCCGCCGGCGCCGTCGTTCCGCCCGGACCGCCCGCCGGTCCCACCGAAAAGACCAGGGCGGAATAGCCCGATCGGCCGCGTCGGTAGTTGGTCCTTGACCGACGGTGCGGCTCTGGCCATGCTGACGGACGGACCTTCTGCATGGCGCGATACGAAGAGGAATTCTTTTCCCTACAAGAACGCACTAGGGAGCCGCCCCTGGCCGATGGATGTGCACGCCCGCGAGTCGGGAAGCCCGATGCGGTCAATTCCGTGGCTCCCCCCTTACGAAAGTAGGGGCTGAGAATTCTCTCCGACCGGCCGACGCGGATGGTCCTGTTTTCATTTTCCCTGGAACCCTGAAAGGGTTCCAGACCTCCAGCGCTACTCGCTGGTTAACGCCAGCAGACGCTGTTCCAGGCGTTGGGCGTCGGCCCGTTCGAAGCCGGTGTTCACGTAGCGGAGGATGCCGCGGCTGTCGATGATGTATGACGTCGGCATCTTCGGCGGCTGCAACAACTCGGGGACCTTGCCTTCGGGATCGTGGGCCAAGGTCAGCGACCAGTGCGGGCGCGATCGCAAGAACGTCAGAGCGCTGGCTCTCTGTTCGTCGATCGACACCGCGATGATCTCCACGCCCTTGCGTTTGAGGCGCGCCGCCATCTCATCCAGCATCGGCATCTCTTCCTTGCAGGGCGCGCACCACGAGGCCCAGATGTCGACCAGCACCACCTTGCCACGCAGGGCGTGCAGATCGATGGCCCGTCCCCCCTCCAGCGCGCGCACGGTGATGGGAGGCATCATCTGACCGACCCCCCCTCCCTGCCCGCCCGATTCACCGTTGCCGCCGACGGTGGCGCACGACGTCGCTGTCAACGCGGTCCAACAAAGAACGACCGCACGAAATAATGGAGATCCGGGGCGCATCACCGCTCCGCATTATATCCGACTCGGGGCGGCATCAGCAGACGAGCAAGAACGAGCAGGCACAACACGCTGCGCTGAACACCTGGCCCTGCCTGCCACGTAGATCCAGGGATGAACCGACTGATGGTTGCAGCCGTCTCTCTGGCGCTGGGCTGTACGGCGGCCGAATCATTCTCTGGCTCGGTGCCGAATTCTGCTGACGGCTCGGTGGCGATCCAGCAGCCAACCGACCTGGCGGGCGCTGGCGCTGGCGGCGCCGGCGGCTCCGGCGGCGAGACCGTGCCGGGCAGCGGCGGCAGCAACAGCGGATTGCCGGGCGCTGGCGGGTCCGGCGGCAGGACCGAGGGCAGCGGCGGAAGCGCGGTCGGTGGATCACCGGCAGAAATTGACCGCGACGCTGGCGGCGGGGCGCCGGAGGGCGGTCAAGTCGTGGGACCGACTTCGCCAGGCGGCAGTGGCGGAGCACCCGGCAGTGACGGAGCGTCCGGCAGCGGCGGCGCGTCCGGCAGCGGCGGCGCGGCTGGCAGCGGCGGCGCGTCCGGCAGCGGCGGCGCAACAGGCGGCGACGGCTGCGCGAACATCGCGAGCTGGTCCGCCAGCAAAGCGCCCGACTATCAGCCCGGCGTCAAAGTTCAGCACGGAAACCCGCCGCACATCTTCCAGTGCAAGCCATTCCCGGAAGGTGCCTGGTGCCAGCAGAGCAGCTATGAACCACAGTCAGCCTCCGGCGACTGGCGCGACGCCTGGATCGACCGCGGCGCTTGTCCCTAGCTGCCGGGGCTTGCCGCCTCCCACCCGCGCCCGACGAGCCGCGATCCGATCGCGGCTGAGATTCGTACGGGTGTGTCGGTCCAAGTTGTTTCGCAACGATGTCACGTGGTCGGGCAACGCCCGAAAAGGAGATCCCATGGGTCAGGCGCTGGAGACGGTGAAGCAGTTCTACAAGCAGTTCGCGGCCAATAACTGGGAAGGGGCCAATGCTTGCTTCGGGGGGGACTGCAAGACGGTCATGCCGGCCGGCACGATGAACGTCCGCGAGCACGAGGCGTTCGGCCGCAGCTTCAAGAGCGCCCTGCCAGACGCCCACATGGAGATCGTCAAGACAGTGGAGAGCGGTGAGGACCTGTTCGTCGAGGGACGCTTCAGAGGGACGCACACGGCGGCGATGGTGACGCCGCAAGGGACCCTGCCGGCCTCCGGCAACAAGCTGGACCTTCCCTTCGCCGACTACTTTCGCGTGCAGAACGGCAAGATCGTCGAGCACCATGTCTTCTATGACCAGGGCACCATGATGGCCCAGATGGGTGGCGGACCGCCGCGCTAGGCATTCCGCCTCCCCTTTCCCCTCTGCCTCCCCTTCCCGCTTAGTAGGCGAAGCGGCGGACGCTGACGTTCATGACCAGGCCCAGGGCCACCATGATGGTCAGGATGCTGGAGCCACCGTAGCTGATCAACGGCAGCGTCACGCCCACCACGGGGAGGATCCCGCTGACCATGCCGACGTTGATGGCCACGTGCCAGAACAGCAGCGCGGCAACGCCGACGCAGACGGTGGCACCAAACCGGTCGCGGGCCTCGCTGGCGATCTTGATGCTCCACAGGATCAAGGCCAGGTAGGCGATCAGCACCACCAGCGAGCCGACGAAGCCCCACTCCTCGGCCCACACGGCGAAGGGGAAGTCGGTCCACAGTGCCGGGAAGTGCCGCAGGCGGATCTGCGTGCCGTGCAAGAAGCCCTTGCCGGTGAAGCGGCCCGAGCCGATGGCGTTCAGCGCCTGCCGGGTCTGGTAGGCGCCCTGCGAGTTGGGATTGAGAAACGCCTCGAACCGTTTGCGCTGATAGTCGCGCAGCAGGTGCTGGTAGATGGGGAAGGCCGCCACCGTGGCCAGCCCGATGATGGCGGCCAGGGTCTTCAGCTTGAGCCGCGCGGTCAACATGATGGTGATGAAGATGAGCAGGATCAAAAAGGCGGTGCCAAAGTCAGGCTGGGCGGCGATCAGCAGCGCCGGCGCGCTGGCGATGGCCACAGGGATGGCCATGTGCCGGAAGGAGCGCCCCTCCAGCGCCGGCGAATCGTTGAGGTACTTGCCCAGCGCGACGATGGTCAGCACCTGCATCATCTCTGACGGCTGGACGTGGAAAGGGCCCATGTCGAACCAGCGGCGCCCGCCGCCCACCATCTTTCCGAAGATCAAGACGCCCACCAGCAGCAGCATGCCGGCGCCGTAAAGGACGTAGCTGAGACGGCTGATGGTCCGGTAGTCGAACGACGCCACGGCCAGGAACACCACGGTCCCCAGGGCCAGCCAGGAAATCTGCTGGGTGAACAGGTGGGACTGGCGTTCGTGGACGGCGCTCCACAGGTTGGCCAGGCCCAGCGTCACCACCACCAGCGCGCAGATGGTCAGGGCCCAGTCGAAACGGAACCGCAGCTTGCGCCAGGAGATCACCCGCGGCATCAGCATTGGCGTTCCCTATCGCTCCTTGTCGTCGAACGTGACGGCGGTGGTCTCGGTGGCGGGTTTGCCGTCGACGGCGGGCTTGGCGTCGGCGGGCGCCCCCGCGCGCGCGGACGGCGACGCCGACGTCGCCGCCGTAACCCCTGGCTTCGCCCCTTCGAGAACGGCGGTGGTGTCCTCGGCCAGGCGGCCCAGGCGCCGGCGCGGCAGGCCGACGCGCGGGGCGTTCTTTTGATCGGGCGCCACGGTGTCGAAGTAATTGCGCACGATGTCCACGGCCAGGGGCGCCGCCACCTCGCCGCCGTGGCCGCCGTGTTCCACCAGCACGGCGAAGGCGATGCGCGGCCGGCCGGCCGGGGCGAACCCGACGAACCAGGCGTGGTCGTCTTGCTCCCATACGCCGCCGTTGTCGCCGCGGCGGATCATCTTGTGCACCTGGGCGGTGCCGGTCTTGCCGGCGATCTCGATGTCGTGCGGGTGAACCTTGAACGCCGTCCCCTTGGGTTCGTTGACGACGCCCACCAGCGCCTGGCGCAGGAAGGCCAGGTTCTCCGGCGACACCGACAGCTCGCGCCGCACGCGCGGGGCAAAATCTTCCAGCACCTGACCGTCGGGCGACTCCACGCGCTCGACGATCTGAGGCAGCCACAGCTTGCCGCCGTTGGCGATGGCGGCGTACAGGGTGGCCATCTGCAACAGCGTCACGCGCGTCGATCCCTGGCCGATGACGGCGTTCAGGGCGTGCCCCACCTGGAAACCTTCGTTGTGCGGATCGAGGCGCTTCTGCTCGCGGTACCAGGCCTCGGTGGGCAGGAAGCCCCCTTCCTCGCCGTTGAGTCCAAGGCCGGTGGGCGCGCCCAGCCCCATGTCGGCGCCGAACTTGGCCAGGCGATCGATCATCCCCGGGCGCGACCCCAGCTCGAAGAAGTAGACGTTGCAGCTTTGCACGATGGCCTCGTACATGCTGACCGTCAGGTGAGTCTTGGTGCACTTGAAACGGCGCCGTCCCAGCTCGAACGACCCGTGACACTTGGTCTTGTCTTCCAATGTGATGAGGCCGTCTTCCAGCGCCGCCAGCGCCGACACCGGCTTGAACGTCGAGCCGGGGTAATAGGTCTCGTTCAGGGTCTTGTCGCGCAGCGGGTGATAGCGGTCGGCCAGGATCCGTTGCTCGGCCTCGTGCGACAGCCGTCCTGACATCTCGTTGGGATCAAAGCCGGGCTTGGACACCATGGCCAGGATGCGTCCGGTGTCGACGTCCAGGACCACGGCGCCAGCGGCGCGCTGGCCGCGCAGGGCGCGCTCGGCGATGCGCTGCACGTCAATGTCCAGCGTGAGATAGACGTTGTTCCCCTGCACCGCCGGCTGGCGCGTGGGTCCGTCGATCAGCTCCTTGATGTCCGTCTTGGGCAGGCCGCGCCGATCGACGACGATCTTTTCAAAGCCCGACCGCCCGCGCAGGTAACCCTCCCACTGCCGCTCGATGCCGGTGCGCCCCACCAGATCGCCGGGGCGATAGCCTTCCTCCTTCTTGGCGCGCAGCTCGTCGGCCGATACCTCGTTCATGAAACCGACGACGTGCGAGCCGGCGGCGCCGAAGGGGTACTCGCGGCGCGGGACGGAGATGATCTTGGCGCCCGGGACGTCCAGGCCAGTCTCGATGGCGGCCATCGCCTCGCGCGGGATGTCCTCGGCCAGCAGCACCGGCCGTTCCTTGTCGCGGTTCTGCTCGCGCCCGGCGGCGGCGTTGGCGGCCTGCTCCTGCCGCTCGTTCTGGATGCGCTCCCAGACCTCGACGGCCTGGTCGGCGCTCATCCCCAGAACGCTGCGCAGGCGCTCAAAGCCTTCGCTGGTCAGCAAGCGCGGCGTGACGTAGAGGTTGAACCCGGGGCGAACGGTGGCCAGCACGCGGTTCTTGCGATCGCGGATCTGCCCGCGCACGCCGGCCAGCACGTCGGTGCGGATGATGCTGTCGGAGGTCAGCCGATAGAAGGTGTCGCCCTCGATCACCTGCAGGTAAAACAGCCGGCCGCCGATGGCGAGAAACGCCAGTACAACAAACAGTCCGAAATAACGCGCCCGCCGCCGTATCTCCGGCAGCTCCGCGTCCTGCCCGGCTATCTCCATGAGCGCTCGCTGATTGGCCCGCTCATCGCAACGTCATCCCGTCGCCGGCGGTGCGCGGGCCGCGCGAAAGGCCGACGCGCGAGCGGGTGGTGTCGATGCGGCCGTCGATGCGGCGCAGGAGTCCCAGCACGATGGGGCCGCAGAATCCGGTCAGCAGCGCCTCCAGCGGCGCCTGGCGCAGACCACCATAGCCGCCCTCGGGCGACACCTGGGCGCGCACCACCACGATCATGACGGCGCTGAGCAGACTGGCCACGAACGCCGTCGCCGCCGGCAGCACCAGCCCGGCCACCGTCACGCGCGTCGACAGCGCCCGCGCGAACAGCACCATCAGCACGAAGACCAGGCTGTGCACCCCCTGCGGCGCCCCCGACACCAGATCCAGCAGGTACCCGGTGATGAACGAGACCACCGCCGCCGACGACACCGACCATTTGGCCGACAGCCCGACGTGCAGCACGACCAGCAGGCCCAGGCTGGGCGCCGCCATCCTCACCGGCGCCAGCTCCAGCACGGTGGACTGCAGGATCAACAACAGATAGGCGACGACGATGGTGACCAGCGAACGCATCAGCGATACACCGACAGGCCGCGCACCGGCGTGGGCGGACGGTGGGCGCCGCTGTCCGGATCGGGGGCCGGGGACGGCGCCACCACCACCAGCACCTCTGACAGGCGCGCGAAATCGACGTCGGGGGTGACCTCGACCTCCTGATACATGTTCACGGTCCCTGCCATCACCTTGCTGACCTTGCCGATGGCCAGGTCGCGCGGGAAGGCGCCGCCCAGGCCGCTGGTGACAACCTTGTCGCCTTCGCGGACCTGATCGCCACGCACCAGGTATTCGATGCTGCAGCGGTAACCGTTCTCGCCCGATTTGCCGCGCAGGATGCCGCGCCCGCCGGTGCGCGGGACGAACACGTCGATGGCTGATCGGGGATCAACCAGCAGCATGATGTCCGACGTCTTGCCGGCGACGCGGTTGATGCGGCCGACGACCCCTTCCGGCGTCAGAACCGGCATCCCCCGGCGGACGGTCCCCTCGCCGCGATCAAGCTCGACCCGGGCCACGCGAAAATACGGCGAGGCGTCGATGCTGATCACGCGGGCGGCCAGGGTCTCGGCCGGCGTCAGATCTTTCAAACCCAGGAGACGCTGGTACCGCCCGCTCTCCTGGGCCAGGCGTCGTGTCTCCAGCAGCTCGGTGCGCAGGCGGCTGTTCTCGCGGCGCAGCTCATCGTTCTCGCCGCGCACGTGCACCAGCTCGACGTACCGGCCCGCCACGCCCCCGATGGCCCGGGCGATCGACGACATCGCCGCCTGCGCCGGCGAGACCGCGTGCAGGATGCCCCGGTCCAGCGTCGACAGCTCGCCCGGCGACTTCGCGGACAGGCGCAGGACGATCACCGCCAGCAGCAACATCGCCGCCACGATCACGCTCTCGCGAACCCGTTTGCTGCTGCCGGTCATGACAAGAAGGAAGGGAACTTCCGGCCGGGTAGTCTACTGCAGCGCCACTTCCCGCAGGAGGCTCAGTTCGTCCAGCGCCTTGCCGGTCCCCAGGACCACGGCGCACTCCGGCGTGTCCGACACCATCACCGGCAGGCCGGTCTCCTCGCGCAGAAGGACGTCCAGGTTGCGCAGCTGCGAGCCGCCCCCGGTCAGGACGATGCCGCGATCGACGATGTCGGCGGCCAGCTCGGGCGGGGTCCGCTCCAGCACCGACCGGACGGCGTCGACGATCTGGTTGACCGGTTCGGACAGCGCCTCCCGTACCTCGTCGCTGTTCATGACCAGGGTCTTGGGAACGCCGGCCACCAGGTCGCGTCCCTTGATCTCCATGGTCATCACTTCGTCGACGGAGAACGCGTTGCCGATCTGCTTCTTGATGACCTCGGCGGTGCGCTCGCCGACCAGCAGGTTGTACTTGCGTTTGATGTACGCGACGATCGCCTCGTCCATCTTGTCGCCGGCGACGCGGATCGACTTGGCGACCACGATCCCGGCCAGCGAGATGACCGCCACCTCGGTGGTGCCGCCGCCGATGTCGACGACCATGTTGCCGGACGGCTCGGTGACCGGCAGCCCGGCGCCGATGGCGGCGGCCATGGGCTCTTCGATCAGATAGACCTCGCGGGCACCGGCGGCCAGGGCAGAGTCGCGCACGGCGCGCTTCTCGACCTCGGTGATCCCCGACGGCACGCCGATGATGATGCGCGGCTTGACCAGCGTCCGCCGGTTGTGGACGCGGGTGATGAAGTAACGAAGCATCGCCTCGGTCACCTCGAAGTCGGCGATGACGCCGTCCTTCATGGGGCGCACGGCCACGATGTTGCCGGGGGTGCGGCCCAGCATCTCCTTGGCTTCCTTGCCCACCGCCAGGACCTTCTTGGTCCCGTTGCCGGCGCGCTGGACGGCCACCACGGACGGTTCGTTCGAGACGATCCCCTTGCCGCGCACGAACGTCAACGTGTTCGCGGTGCCCAGATCGATGGCTAGATCATTTGAAAAGAGCCCGTAGACCCAGTCGAGCAGCATGGAAGGTTTCGACCTGCCCGAAAGGGCGCAGCCTCAGTTCCGCGCCGTCCCGAGAAGATGGGCACTTTTATCACACATCGCACAGCACCGGTAGGGCCTAGCCGGATCCTTGTGATAGATTCCGCCCGCATTCAACGGCCGCCTGGCCGTTTTTCTTTTGTTTCCATCGTCAGTCCAGACGCAATCCATTTTCGGGAGGCCTTTTTCATGCTCGAGCAGATGCGTAAATCGTCGCAGTCACTGCTCATCTATGTGTTGTTCGGCATCGTCATCGCCGTCTTCATCATCAACTTCGGTCCGCAGTCCCGTGGTGGCTGCGACGGACCGACGTCCAGCGGCGACCAGTTCGCCGCGCGGGTGGGCAGCGATACGATCTCGGCCAGCGATTTCCGTTACGGTTTTTTGGTCCTGGGCGGGGCGCAGTACCCGGGGGCCATGGCCAAGCAGCAGCGGGTCAAAGAGACCGTGATGGACAAGCTGATCGAGCGCGAGCTGCTGGCCCAGGAGGCCGAGCGCCTGGGCTATGCCGTGACCGAGGAAGAGGTCGAGGATCTCATCGCCGAATCGAAGATGATCGGCCTTGGTTATCCCCGCACCGTCGGACGGCTGCAGAAGGACGGCAAGTTCAGCTATGACCTGTTCAAGAACTTCGTCCAGTTCGAGCTGGGCCTGACGCCGAAGAGCTTCATCGAGGAGCAAAAGCGCGAGCTGCTGGCGTCGCGCGTGCGCGACCTGCTGCGGGCCAGCGTCACGGTCTCCACCGAAGAGGTCAAGAACGACTTCGAGCGCAAGGGTAACCAGATCAACCTGGAATACGTGCGGTTCGCCCCGCGCCGTTACGAGGCCCAGGTGGCGCCCACCGACGAACAGATCGCCGCCTACGCCAAGAAGAACGAAGAGGCGTTGAAGAAGGACTACGAGGCGAAGAAGTTCGTCTATGAAAAGACGCCCAAGGAGCTGCGCCTGCGCCAGATCTTGATCAAGGGTGGCAGCGGCGACGCGGACAAGGCCGCCGAGAAGAAGGCCGAGGCGATCGTGGCCCGTATCAAGAAGGGCGAGTCCTTCGCCGACGTCGCCAGGCAGGTCTCTGAAGATCCGGCCAGCAAGGCCAAGGGCGGCGCCCTGGGTTGGCGGCGCCTGGGGACCACCAACCTGAACGCCGAGGGCGAGCAGAAGCTGGTGGCCGCCAAGACCGGCGAGATCGTCGGACCGCTGAAGGCCAACGACGGCTGGGTGGTGATGGTGTCGGAGGGCAGCCGCGAGGGCGATCTGACGTTCGACCAGGTCAAGCTGGACCTGGCCGCCGAGAAGGTGCGCGAGGAGCAGACCAGCGCGCGCGCCAAGGTCGACGCCCTGGCCGCGCTGGAGAAGGCCAAGGCGGCGCCCGGCAAGACGCTGAAGGAGCTCTTCCCCGGCAGCGCCGAGGCCAAGGACAGCAAGAGCGACAAGCTGGAAAAGAAGGACGCCAAGGACAAGACGGCCAAGGCCGACGCCATCGAGACGCCAGGCGCCGAGGAGACGGGCCTCATCGGCCGCCGCGGCGGCCGCGACGGCGCCATCGTCGAAGGGATCGGCGTCTCCAACGAGCTGTCAAAGGCGGCCTTCGCCCTGACACCGGAAGCGCCGCTGGCCGGCCCGTTCGACGTCGCCGGCAGCGCGGTCATCGTGCGCCTCAAGGAGCGCAAGCAGGCCGACATGAGCGAGTTCGACAAGAAGAAGATGGAGCTGGTCCGCGACGCCGAGCTGACCAAGTGGATCGAGGTGCTGACCGAGTGGACCCGCACCCGCTGCAACGAGGCCAAGGCCGGCAAGCAGATCAAGGTCAACCGTGACCTGCTTCGTTACGAAGACAGCAACGAGCCGCCGCCCTACGAAGCGTGCTCGGTCCGCCGCTCCCTGGGCGGCTGAGGCGTGCCACCGACCGAGCGAGACGGTGATGGCCCGGGCGCGCCCGGACCGGCCGGCGGCCCTGGCGTCGGCGGCGGCGCGCGCGCGCCGGCCCGTCGCCAGCCGACGTCGCCGAAGACGCGGCCCACCTGGCTGGTGGTGCTGTCGTCGCTGACGCTGGTCTATGGAGGCATGACGCTGGTGTCCGGGCTGAACGCGCTGGCCGATCCCATGGCGGCGGCCCGCCTGCCCCCGGGGCAAGCGATGGCGCCGGCGCAAGAGGCGCTGACCCGCCAGCTGGCCGACGCGGGCCTGCAGATCCTGACCGGTCACCTGCGTGGCATCCGGTTGCGCGCCGTCGGCGCGCTGATCCTGGCGCTGGCCCTTCTTTATTCGGCGGCCGCAGCGCTGGCGCGCGATCGCCACGGGCGCACGGTGACGTTGCTGGCGGCCTGGTTGGGGATCGCCTATCAGCTGGGCAGCCTGCCGGTGCTGATCCCCATCGCGCGCGACTATGCCGCCGTCACCGCCCCGCTGCTGGCCGGGGCCATGGCCACCGACGTGTTGAAGCCGGCGGCGGACGCCGGGACAGGCCAGCCCGCGGAACCACCAAAACCAGAGGCGGTGGCCAGGATCATGCGGTCGGTCTTCGTCGGTATTCCCATCCTGACGGCCCTGGTGGGGATCGCCGGTTCGGTGCTGCTGCTGGTCTATTACGGCGGCCGGCGCGGCCGCGCGCTGTACGGACTGACGCCCCCGCGCGGGTGATCATCGACGACATCCGCTGCGGCGACTGCCACGGAGGCGGCTTTGCCGCCGGAGTTCATCGCGAGTCATGTACTATTTTCGTCCGTGGAGACCGTCGATCAGCCGTCAGGCGCCGTGGCGCGACCAGCGGCGCCCGTAGGGGCGGCGCCGCACGGCCAGGTCGCGCCGCTGCGGATGGTCTTCGTCGACGGGGTGGGGCTGCTGACGCTGGATCAGTTTGTCCTGGGCGACCTGTGCACCGTCGAGCACCTGGAGGTGGCGGTGCCGGACCTGCGGCTGCCGGCTGATCTCACGGCCGGCGCCTCGCGCTTTCGCAACCGCCGCGGCCGATTTCGCGGGGCCACCATCGGCGTCCGGCTGGCGCAGGTTGCCGCCTATCTTGATCGCTGCGATCTGGCGGCGGCCGGCCTGTCCAACGTCAGGGTCAGCGTCGACGCGTCGGGATCGCTGCGCTGGGCGGCGCGGGCCCGCCTGGGGGGACGGCAGGCCGATCTGACGGGACGGATCGCCCTGCGCCGGCAGGGAGCGCGGCACCTGCGCATCAGCGTCGAGGACCTTCACGTCTTTGGCTATCTGCCGGTGCCGGCGCCCATCGCCGCCGGTGCGCTGCTGGGCGCCGCGCTGCCGGCGCTGGCGCCCCCTGCGGCGGGGCCCGAGGCCACCACCACCCGATCGACGATCCGCTGGCAGGCCACCGTCGACGTGCTGGACCTGGCCTTGCTGGAGGTGTTCGTGGCCAGCGGCTGGCGGTTGCCCGATTTTTCGGCGGCCACGCTGGAGACCATCGCCACCTCGTCGGAGCAGATCATCATCGTCTTCGGCGAGGCGGACCTGCCGTCGATGGCGCCAAGGTCGGACGCCGACGAGGCCAGGGATGCCGACAACGCCGGCGGGGACGACGGCGACAGCGACGGCGACAGCGACGAGTGACTGCGACTGCGATGAGCGACTGCGACAATTGCGGTGACGATGGGACGGCACGGTTATCGAGGCCGACGAACCTGTCCGAAATTGCGCGCGGGCCGCATGTCGCACTCGCTGTCGCTGTCGCTGTCGCTGTC
>DATLVT010000209.1:0-2558 GCA_035577105.1 Polyangia bacterium | reverse complement strand
CCGCCGGCGTCACCGACGAGGCCTTTTGTCACGGTAACGTACTGGCGCGGGTCGAGTGGGTGAAGAACGGCGACGGGCGGCTGTCGATGAAAGAAAAGCCGGGCTCGGAGCACGCCTGGCCGGCCGAGCTGGTGCTGCTGGCCATGGGCTTCCTGGGCCCCGAGAAAGAGGGCTTGCTGGCCGAGCTGGGCGTCAAGCTGGACGACCGCACCAACGTGGTGGTCGGCCCCGACAAGCAGACCAGCGTCCCGGGCGTCTTCGCCGCCGGCGACATGGCCCGCGGCCAGTCGCTGATCGTGTGGGCCATTCAGGAGGGGCGAGCCGCCGCGCGCGGCGTCGACCAGTTCCTGATGGGCGAGACGCTGCTGCCGTAGGGCGGGGGGCGCGGTTGTTCGGCGGATAAAGGCCGCGTAACGTCCCTGCGATGAGTGCCGCGCGGATCGCCATCGTGGGAGACTTTGATCGTCGCAAACATTCGCACTGGGCAACGGAAGCGGCGTTGTTTCACGCTGGTGCGCGCCTGGGCATTGCTGTCGAGCCGCAGTGGATAGCGACGCCCCTGGTCGCCACCGTGGACGATGCGCGCCGACTGGCGCATTTCGACGGCATCTGGGGCGCCCCAGGAAGCCCGTATGCGAGCATGGCAGGGATCCTCAACGCGATCACACACGCGCGGGAGCAGGACATCGCCTACCTGGGTACATGCGCGGGATTTCAGTACGCGCTGATCGAGTTCAGTCGGAACGTGCTGGGCGTCTGCGACGCCGACAGCGCGGAGAACAAGCCGGGTGGCGACAACATCGTCATCACACCTGTCTATTGCGCTGTGCCTGGCTCCTTGCCCGGCTCCCCACGGCTGGCAGGGCCGGGAGTCGTCCGCCCGGTGTCCGGGACGCTCCTTGAATCCCTGTGTGGCGCTGCTGAGTTCGTTGAAGAGTACTTTTGCAGTTTCGAGACCAACGCGGACTTTGTACCGCGGTGGGAAAGTGCCGGGATGCGCGTTGCCGCCCGCGGAGCAGACGGGGAAATGCGCGCGCTCGAACTTCGCCAGAAGCGGTTCTTCATGGCGACGCTGTTTCAGCCCCAGCTCTCGTCCTCATTTGAGAGACCGCATCCGATCATCCTGGGCTTCTTGCGGGCATGCACCGCGCGGAACAGCTCTTCCGGAATGGAGTCGAGAACGTCATAGGATCTGGGCGCTGCCCAACCCGAAATTGAGCGGCGGGCTGCGACGCTTACGTGACCATTCGCCGTTTGCCGCTGAACACCAGAACGTCAGACAGACTCGATGAACACGGCGAGGAAAGCTTTATTGTTCCACCGACGGGGACTCGCTCGGGATCCCCGTCATCGGCATTACAGTCGCCTGGACCGCGCTTCTTCTTTTCGCCATTGCTGTTTCCGGCGGAGTGAAATTCTTCATGAGACCGACCGGCGATGAATGCGAAAAGGCTCTCGTTTTTCGCTTCGCGCGCTCCCCGGACGGTTAAGTGTTTTCCGTTGCCGGTCTCGCGTACTGCGGTGTTAATACCATCATGACGAGACAAGCCACGCGTTTGCTGTTCGGCGCCCTGCTGGGTGTCCTGTCGATCATTGGTGAAGCCCGGGCCGACTACAACATCAAGGCCACCGAGGCGGCGCAGAGCTCCTACGTGGAAGGGGACGGCAAGTGCAACCTGGTCGAGGCGATCGATTCGCTCAACCAAGGCAAGACTGGGGCGGGGCAAGGCCTGCACGGGTGTTCCAACACGGGGGGCGGCACGCGCATCGTCCTGGAAGGGACGGGCGCTCACTACAAGGTCCCCCAGGCCGGCGTGTCCATCGGTCTGTCCGGCATGGAGATCACCTCCAAGGTCGCCAACCGGGACTTCGTCGAGGGCAACGTCGATCAGCGCGTGATCCTGGTGCAAGTCGGGAAAAGCCTGACTCTGAGAGGCGTGACCATCCAGCGCACCGGGTCGTTCAAGGCCCAGGTGTTGAACAATCAGGGGACCTTGATCCTGAGCAACTCCGTTGTTCAAAACGGCGACGCCCTCCTGGAAGGAGGAGGCGTCTTCAATACCGGTGACCTGCGCCTGGAGACGAACACCAAGGTTCAGAACAACAAGACCGGTAAGAACGGCGGCGGCATCTATACCCAGGGTTCGATCGGGGTGACCATCCAGAACTCCACCCTATCCGGCAACCAGTCGTCCTTCAGCGGCGCCGGCCTCTACAGCAACGGCAGCCCTGTCACGGTGATTGCGTCCACGGTCAGCAGCAACAAGGCGTCGTCCAACGGCGGCGGCATCTACAACGCCAGCGGCGATCTGACCATCGACAGCACCACGTTTCAGTCCAACACCGCGATCAAGAACGGCGGCGGCATCTACAGCTACCTGGGCAGCGTGAGCGTGTTCGGCGGCAAGTTGACGGGCGCTCACACTGCTGCCAACGGGGGCGCCATCTTTATCACGTCCGATGAAACGGCTGGCTACGTGAACCTCAACGCCACCACCGTCGAGGGCGCCACCGTCTCGGGCGATGGCGGCGGCATTTACACCCAGGGCTACCAGAAT
>DATLVT010000208.1:0-4903 GCA_035577105.1 Polyangia bacterium | reverse complement strand
CCCCAACGTGAACGACGATAGCTGCATCTGCACGGGAGGACGCTGGGGCTGCTAGTGCGGTGCACCAGTCAGGCGGAATCGCTCAGCGTCAAACCTTCGGTCGTCGTTCCAGGACGACGCCGGCCCGTTCCATGCGGCGATAGAGGGCCTGCCGGGAGACGCCCAGCTCGGCGGCCGCCTTCGAGACGATCCCGCCTGCTTTCAGCAGGGCCTCTTCGACCAGGGCGCGATCGGCATCGACAGCACCGGAGCACGACCCCGGTGCGCGCGCTGGCGGCTCGGCAACGGCATTGCCGCGCGCGCCCGTCGCTGTCCCCGGTCCCGCCTTGGTGGGCGGGTGCGACGTCACGCCCGCTCCGCTCCCCGCGCCCAGGCCCAGGTGTTCGGGCGTGATCACCCCGCCCCCGCAGACCAGCGTGGCCCGGTGAATCCGGTTCTGCAGCTCGCGCACGTTGCCCGGCCATTCGTGCTGCAAGAGCGCCTCGCGCGCCGGCTCGCCCAGCGTGAGGGTGGGCGGTCGAGAAGCGGCGGCGCCATCGGGCCCGGGCAGGGTGGCCAGGAAGTGCTCGGCCAGCGGCAGGATGTCGTCGGGGCGATCGGCGATGGGTGGGATCTGCAGCTCGATGACGTTCAGGCGGAAGAAGAGATCCTCGCGGAACGTCCCGTCGGCGATGGCGCGGGCCAGATCGACGTTGGTGGCGCTGACGATGCGGACGTCGACCTTGCGGGTGACGCTGGAGCCCAGCCGCTCGAACTCGCCGGTCTGCAGCACGCGCAGCAGCTTGGCCTGACCTGTGGATGACAGGTTGCCGATCTCGTCCAGGAACAGCGTCCCTCCCGCGGCCGCCTCGAAGCGACCGATCCGCATCTTGGCCGCCCCGGTGAACGCCCCGGCCTCGGCGCCGAACAGCTCCGCCTCCAGCAGCTGGTCGGGCAGGGCGCCCACGTTGACTTTGACGAAGGGGCCGCCCTTGCGGCGCGAGTTGGCCTGGATGATCTCGGCCAGCTTTTCTTTGCCGGCGCCATTGGCGCCCGTGATCAAGATCGGCACGTCGGAGGCCGCCACCGTCACCGCCAGGCTGACCACGCTCTGCATCTGCGCGCTGGCGTAGATCAGACCGCACAGGTCGTAACGTGCGGCCAGCGTCCGTCGCATGCGCAGGCCCTGGGCGCGGAAGCGAATGTTCTCTTGCTGCAGGCCACGCAGCTGCACCAGCTTGCGGACGATACGGACCAGCTTCTCGTCGTCCCAGGGCTTGGCCATGTAGTCGTTGGCCCCCTCCTTGACCAGCTGCACGGCGATCTCGAACGAGCCCCAGGCGGTGAGAATGACGATGGGCAGGTCGGCGTCCAGCTGTTTCACGGCGCGAAACAGGGCCACGCCGCTGTCACCGGTGGTGTCGTGCTGGGTGAAGTTCATGTCCTGGACGACGGCGCCCAGGTCCTCGCTGGCCACCAGGTCCAGCGCCTCCTCCGGGGTGGCCGCCGTCAGCGTCTCCAGGCCGTGCAACGCGAACAGCACCTCCAGCGCGGTGCGAACCGCGGGCTGATCGTCGACGATGAGAACTTTCAACATGCCAACACTAGCACCCTAGTGGACGGCGAAGGTGCAGGTGTAGTTCACGATGGTCGACACCGGACGCGCCTGGCGGTCCAGCGGCGGCGACCACAACGAGTCGCGCAGGGTTCGCCGGCAGGCTTCTCCGAAGCCACCGCCGCTCTCGGCGACGACGGTGAGGTCGCGCAGGTGGCCGTCGGGCATGACACGCAGGCGCATGACCGCCCGGCCGGGCAGACCGCGCCGGCGCGCTTCGTCGGGATAGTTGCGCTCCAGCATGTCGGTCAGGACGGGCGCGCCGGGCAGCCTTGACAGGTCCCCTGGGCCGACGACCCGGGGACCGTCGGACTCTGGCGACAAGCCCGCGCCGCCGGTGGCGCCGTCCCGGCTGCGACCGGTGATTCGCGCGCCCGGTGTGCCGATGGGCCCCGTCATCGCGCCGCCGTTGCCGGTGGCCGAGGCCCAGCCGGCGCCGGGGCCGTCGTTGGTCAACGTCACGCCGGTGAAATCAGCCGGCGTCTCCGCCTGCGGCGCGGGGGCGGCCGGCCGGGGCGCGGCGACCGCCGTCTTCGCTGGCCTGGGCGCGGCCCGCTTCGGCGCGACCCGCCGGGCCGCCGGTGAACCCGCCGCCGCCACCGCGATCGGCGCGGGCGGCGCCGCCGGCGCCACCGTCATGGTCACCAGCGTCGGAGTCTTCGCCTTCCGTCGTGGTTCGCTGTGCCCCTTGCCGATCGAGACGACCGCGGCGACGTGAATCGCCACGCTGATCAGCAAAAGCCCGGTCAGCCAGGGAACTTCGGTTGGCCCCGGACCGATGGGCGCAACGTGCGTGGCCATCAATGCCTGCTGGTTGTCCATCACGTCACCGCGCTCTCGCTTCGACGGCCGGTTTCAGGTCTTCCGGATCGATGTTGATGGCGAACTTGGTCACGTCTTCGCGTCGCAGAAGGTCGATGACGTGGACGACGTTGGCGTGACTGGTGCGCCCGTCAGCGGCGATCACAGCCCGCACCTCGGGGTCGGCGGCGTGCGCGGCCTTGATGCGCTGGCGCAGGGCCGGCTCCTCGATGGCCGTGGCGTCCAGATAGGTCTTCCCTTCGCGGTCGATCGACACCGACAGCGTCGTCGGCGTCGCCTCTCCGGTGGCGCCACGGGGAAGCTCCATCGGGATGGCTTTCGAGGCGACGTAGCTGGCGGTCACCATGAGGATGACCAGCAGGACCAGCGTGATGTCGACCAAGGGGGTGACGTTGATGCCTGTGATCATCTCGTCGTCGTTGCTTGCTGCGGCGGCCATGGCGTTTCTCCTGTGCGGTTGACGGTTGTCTGAAATGGAAGTGGATCGTCGGCGAAGGGCGACGCTGGTTCAGGACGGGGTGCGCTCTGCCTTCAGGTAGGCCATCACCTCGCGCCCAAAGCCCTCGGCCCGGGAGAGGCGCGTCTTGATGATGCGCTGGAAGCCGTTGAAGAAGGCGATAGCGGGCAGGGCGACCATGATGCCGATCGCCGTCGCCACCAGCGCCTCGCCCACCTCGGTCATCAACCCGGACGTCACCTGGCCGGCGGCGCTGTTCAGCTCGGCGAAGGCGCGAATGATCCCGATGACCGTGCCCAGCAGCCCGACGAAGGGGGCGTTCGCGCCCAGCGTGCCCAGGAACGCCAGCCGCCGCTCCATCCGGATCTTGGCGGCCTGGGTGGCGCCCGCCATGCGTTCCTCGGCGGAGGCGGCGCCGTCCTCGGGCGATTCCAGGGCGCTGGCGACGATGCGCGCCTCGAACGATCGCGACCGGGCCAGCCGCTGGCGAGCGGCGTCCAGCTGCCCTCGCTTGAGGAAGGCGAGGATCTCCGCCCGCAGGCGCTTGACGTTGTCGCTGGTTCGAATCAGGTAGACGGCCCGATCGAGGGCGACCATCAATCCACCCACCGACAGCCCAACCAGCACCCACATCACCCAGGTGGCCCCCAGCATCGCGAACCCGGTCAACTTGGCTTGAATGTCCATGGTCATGTCTCGCTTTCGTTTGAAAATCAGGCTTCGTCTCGGTCGGCCTCACGCTGACCTCGGGACCTGTCCAAAGCAGCCGCCGTGCCATCAGGAAGACCGGCTGATTCCGGTCAGTTGAGGCGGCGGCCCGGACATTCGGGACCGCGGACGCGACAGCTGTCCGCCTGGCAACGGACATCTGTCCGCGAGCGCCCTTCCGTCAGATGACGGGGCGAACGGGCTCGGCGTTTCGGCGACCCAGATCGATGGCCATCGTGGCGGGGCGCGAACCGGCGTCGTCGAGCGGGTGGAGCGGGTTCGGCCTGTCCTTCTGCGAAGCGCGATGGGCTTGCCACCAGGCGCGCGCGGCGGTCTGGTCAAAGCGCCCGGCGTGGGCGCAGGCGAGGAGCGCGGTCCGCAGGATTGCCGCCGACGCGGGACGGGCGTCGCGATCCTTGGTCAGACAGGCCATGACGATGGCTTCAAGATCCGGGGGAAGGGCCTTGCCCAGCCTCTGCGACGGAGGCACCGGCGCCTCCAGCATGTGCTTGCTGCACACCTCCAGGACGGTGGCGGCCTGGAAGACGTGCTTTCCCGTGAGCAGAAAATAGGCGACGGCGCCCACCGCGTAGAGATCAGAGCGGCCGTCGACGGTGTCGGGCTGGGCGATGGCCTCGGGGGCCATGTAGAGAGGCGTGCCGATGAGGGCGTCGCCGGCCGCCGACTCGGCCATGCTGCCCCCGAATTTCCTCACCAGGCCGAAATCGACAACCTTGACGACATCGGGCTCGTCCGGCCGCTCGGTGAGGACGATGTTGGCGGGCTTGATGTCGCGGTGGATGAGGCCCAGGGCGTGCGCCTCGGCCAGGGCGCCGCTGACCTGCGCCAGGATGTGGATGGCGCGCGCCGGCTCGATGGGGCCGTATTGATCGATCAGGCTCTGCAGGTCCAGGCCGTCGAGATACTCCATGACGTAATAGAAGACGCCCTCGGCCGTTCGCCCGTAGTCGAAGATCGAGATGGTGTTCGGGTGGACCAGGCGACTGGTCAGCTGCACCTCCCGTTCAAAACGCACCAGGTCGGCCTCGCTGGCGCGGTCCTTCAGCAGCAGCTTGATCGCCGCCGGGCGACGGAGCATGGCGTGCGTGGCGCGATAGACGACGCCCATCGCCCCCTCACCGATCTTACGTTCCAGCACGTACTGCCCGAACCGGCGCGCCTCGCGGACCTCGGCCCGAAGGCCATAGATGACCCGCGAGATGACGGTGCACGTGATGGTCGCGATGGTCCACTCCATGATCGACGTGACCGGCAGCCACGGAAAAGCGCCCGAGTTGGCCCCCCGCCAGGCGAGCCCTCCA
>DATLVT010000207.1:0-2056 GCA_035577105.1 Polyangia bacterium | reverse complement strand
TCGATGTGCAATTGCCGACCACCGATGGGCGCACTGTCATACTGTCGCGCTACACCGAACCCGTGGACCAGGCTCTTCTACTCCAGCGGTTGAAGATCACTCTGCCCGCCCAGCCGCCTCCCAGGGTGATCGCGACCGACGTTCCACGGCCGGTATGACAACCCGCGCTGTGGTGCCGACCTTGGCTCCATCAGCAGCAGAAAATCAAACGCTTGGACGATTCTGGGACGCGAGTTGCGAAAGTCGGGCTAAAGAGGCGGTTTCCGCCCGTTTTCGTTCCAAGTCCGACCAACGGACCGGAACACCCAATCAAGAGATTCCAGGATATCTAAGACCTGTGCTGCGGGAGCGAATCGGAGCCCAATCTATCGCCGAGATGGACCGCGACGCGGTGGCGATCCGTGACAGGCAGTTGCAGGCGCTGAAGGCCACCATGACCTAGGCGCGAACGGCAGATCGAAAGGAAGGAAGGCGCTCATGAACAAGGAAGGCGGGGACGACCTTGGCCCAATGGCCAGTCCGTCCGCTGAACCCGACGGCAGCGGATGGCTCCTCAGGCGCGACAGTTACGGCTTCCATAGAACGTTCTTCCGTATCGTCGGCCGGCCCGCCCTGCTCGGTGAATACACGCGGCTCTGCCGCCAGGTCCGACGCAAGGAAGCCGGACGGATCACTGCCAACGCCTGGCGCGTCACCACCGACACCGGCCAGGTCGTCGTGATGCTGATCCGCGTCGTGAAGGGATGGCCGCTTCCGGCGTTCATCTTCCCGGCCGATTGGCGTCCCACCTCGGATCACTCTGAACCACCCGCTGCTCCCGCATCATCAATTGATGATCGCGCGCCGCCACCTCCGCCCGCTTCGAGACGGTTGTCCCTCGGCAACAAGACCGCCGCCATGGCCCTCGAGGCGAAGCTACGCAGCGCCGGGATCGCCGTCCGATAGACCGCCCGTCAACACCTCGGAGCCGTACCGACGAGTGTATGCGCACGATCAGGCAAAGAAATGCCGATGGATACTGCCGTATATACGGCCTCCACCGCTGTGCGAGAACTGGCGCAACGCCGATTGTGGACGGAGCGGGCGGGCTGCGCTGCAAGGCCGTGATGTGGTCGTAGGTCAGTCGTCGTCGCCCATCCTATGCGACCGGTTCGAGCGCGATAGCGAAGGCCTCCGTGCCGATGGCGGTCAACGAGTCACCCACTTTGACCCGCTTCAGCGCGGCCTGCCGCTGGGGATCGGTAACGTCTAAGGTATGCACCATACCGCCCGACGAATTCACCAGCGAAATCCTATGCGTCACGAGATCGACACCGACCACAGTACCGGTGACGATCATCTTGGTGCTCAGCGCGGCGGCCGGCATCTGACCCTTCGCCGCACGGGTGCGGGCGGCATTCACCTGATTGTCCGGAACCTGGGTTCCCGGCGCCGACAGCACCAGCACGATCGAGGCGTAATAGGTCGCAACGACGGTGTCGCCCACCTTGACCTTGTCGAGGTTGCGCACCGCGTCACCGGCATGGACGGCGAACACATTGCCTTCCGGACCGACCAGCGTGACCTCGCGTGTGGCGAGGTCGATCGCCTGCACCTTGGCGCGCTCCGTGATCGTCTGCGATGAGCCGAGGCCGCCCATGCCGGATGCTTGTGCCCAGGCAGGAACCGGAGCGGTTAGCCCGGCGATGCCGAGCGCCAGGCTGCTGGCCAGCGCAAGGCACGTATTTCGCAGCGACGCATGATGAGGCATGGATGTTTCCCTTTCTGACGAACAGTGTTGCGTGGAAGGCGCACTGGCCCGACTAGACCAGATGTTCGCCTGAGATAGGGGCGACCCGTCTCACAGTATGCAGGCTTACGAGGGTTGCGCCGGGATGGCCGGTGCCGAGCCTCATGCATAGGAGACGGGTCGCCCCTATCTCAAGCGAACATCTGGTCTAGATGGGGTAACGGGCCGGCAGCAGTCGGTTCCCATCGCCCAGCGCATCGACCGAGAGTGTGGCAACCAGCGTCATCCGGCGATACTCGCCACCCCTGCGCGAAGCTCGGTGACAGC
>DATLVT010000206.1:0-6494 GCA_035577105.1 Polyangia bacterium | reverse complement strand
TCCAAAGCAGCCGATGTCGGCCGAGTTGCACGACTTGGGATCGCCCCCGTTGGCGGCGTGGATCAGGGCTGACCCGCCCCAGACCAGGGCGATGGCGCCGACCACCACGGCGCCGGTGACGGCCCAGAACTTCCAGTGCTTGTAGACGGGCTCCGGAGGCGGTGGCGGGGGCGGCGCCTTGGCCACCAGGGCGGCCTGCGCTGCCTTAGCCTTGGCCTCGGCCGCGCTGGGATCATCAGGATCCTGGGCCTGCAGCTTGGGGGGCGTCTTGGACGCAGCCGCGTCAGCCTCGGTCCCGCCCAGCTCGCCACCGGACGGCTTCGCCGCGGAGGCGCCCTTGTCGGCCGGTTTCTTGCGAAAGGCCAGGTCGGCGTGGGCTGACCCGGGGGACAGGGTCATGGTGACGGCCACGGCCGCCGCCAGGATTGCCACGATCGATTTCCATCGTTTCGGAAAGATCATGGAGCGCATATTACATGAGACCCGTCTGACGGGAAGCGGTCGGTTGCTGACCACTTGTTGAACACCTTCAGATGATTAGGTTGCGGCGCGGAGGGACGAAGATGTTGAACGGAACCAACGGAACCCACACCATGACCAGCGTGGCTGAACCAACCAGCGACGCCATCGCCAAACGCGCCTACGAGCTGTACCTGCAGCGGGGGTCGGTCCCCGGTTTCGAGCTGGACGACTGGCTGCAAGCGGAAGCCGAGCTGTTCGCCGTGGCCAGCGTCAAGAAAGCGGAGGCGCCCTCAAAGACGCCGCGCAATTCTCGCAATAATCGCTAGGGGCGACCCCGACCGCGGCTCCTGGACCATCCTTTATCCCTGCTCACACAGCCCGGACTCAAGCTGGGCATTCGGCCAAAGATGCTGCGCGCACTGGAGGGCGTCGTCGGGTGAGAACGCCGGCACGAAGACCCTTACCCGGTGATTTTTGCAGAAGTCATACCGGCGAATGGTCGCCCCTACGACGGTGACCGGACCTCCTGAATTTTGTCGGATGCAGTCCGTCGCCTCTTCCTGCGAATCGGCCAGGTGCGAGACGATCTCGCCGCAGCCGTGGCCGTCCCGGACCGGCACGTAATAGGCGCGCGACAGCTCGGTGGCGGCGGCGCGGTTGCAGCGCTGGCCGACCGCCAGGTACGACGGTCGCTGGGGATCCACGCACCGCACGGTCCGGTCATCGCATCGGTAAGCCCCCTGGCACGTCGACGCGCAGCAAACCTGGCCCAGGTTCCCGCAGCGGGGCGCCACGTCCTGCGCCACGGGCTGCGGCTGGTGTCGCGGCGGCACGCCGCCACAAGTGCCGCCCACGATCACCGCCGGCGTCAGCGGTACGGCTCCCCGTCCACCGCCGCCGTTACAGGACTCCCCCGGCTTGAGGTCCGCCATCATGGTCCAGGGACCCGCCAGCCGCGTCCCCTGGAAGGCGGCGGTCGACCCCAGCGGCAGCATCACCGGCGGCAGGCCGGCGTGAATGATGGTCAGCGGCCGGTCGGCGCGCGGGCTGACCGACACCACCTGCATCCGCCCCTCGATCTGCGGGTCGGCCATGTGAAAATCCACGTCGACGCGAATCTGACCCTCGACGCAGCGGGGAGTGCCGGACAGCGCGAACGTCCAAGCTTCGGTGATGACGTGCACGTATCGCCGCTCGGTCACCGCCTGGCGGCCGGTCTCCACCACCACGTCAAAGTCCTGGTGGCCGGACAACCCTTGTATGCCGTCGGCTGACGAACGCGGCGTGGTCAGGCTCATGGCCGGTTCCTGACGCATCTGCACGGAGGGTCCATCCGCCGACCACGATGCCTCGACCACATCGTTGGGGCAGACCTCGGTCGGCGTGACGGTCAGATGGTCGATGCGCGCCTGACCCAGACAGGCCCCCAGCAGCGGCGCCAGCGCCAGCGAGACGACAGCGATCGGCCCTCTTGCTCTGCCGCGGTATCGACAACGCAACAGTGAAGGGCGCACCGACCCCGATTATCTATGAAAAGGGCAGTCTTGCGAAAAATGCGTGTTCGCGAGCGGCGAGCCGCGAGCCGCAGCGGTTCAGGACGAGCGCAGCGCGGTCAGTAGATTGGTCACGCTTTGCCGGGCGTCGCCGAACAGCATCAGCGTGTTGTCGTTGTAGGCCAGCGGATTGTCCACGCCGGCGTAACCGGCGGCCATGCTTCGCTTCAGCATCACCACCCGCGCCGCCTTCCAGACCTCCAGCACCGGCATGCCGTAGATGGGGCTGCCCGGATCGTCCTCGGCGCTGGGGTTCACGATGTCGTTGGCCCCGATGACCATCACCACGTCGGTGTTCGGGAAATCCTCGTTTATCTCATCCATCTCTTTAACAATGTCGTAGGAGACATTGGCCTCTGCCAGCAGCACGTTCATGTGCCCGGGCAAGCGCCCCGCCACCGGGTGAATGGCATAGCGGACCTTCACCCCTTTTTCGGCGAGCAACGAGGAGATCTCCTTGACCGGGTGCTGGGCCTGGGCCACCGCCATGCCGTACCCGGGCACGATGATCACGCTGCGCGCGGCCAGCAGCAGCTCGGCCACCTGGGCGACGTTGGTCTCGTTGACGTGCCCGGCGGGGACCTTGGCGCCCCCCTCGCCTTTCTTGGCTTCACCGGCCGTCGAGCCAAAGCCACCCAGGATCACGCTGACGATCGACCGATTCATGGCCCGGCACATGATGTAGCTGAGGATGGCACCGCTGCTGCCCACCAGCGCGCCTGTGATGATCAGCAGATCGTTGGACAGCATGAACCCGGCCGCCGCCGCCGCCCAGCCCGAGTAGCTGTTCAGCATCGACACCACCACCGGCATGTCGCCACCGCCGATGGCCATCACCAGATGCATGCCCAGCAGAAGGGCGATGCCGGTCATGATCAAGAGTGGCGGCATCCCGCCCGCCAGCAGATCGCCCGGCGCTCCCCAGGCGGCAGGCGCCCGCAGGAACAGCACGGCCAGCGCCACGCAGGCCACCACCAGCAGCAGGTTCAGGAAATGGCGGCCGGGCAGCAGCAGCGGCTTGCTGCCCACGACCCCGCGCAGCTTGCCAAAGGCGATCACCGAACCGCTGAAGGTCACCGCGCCGACCAGGACGCCGACATAGATCTCCACCAGGTGCACGTTGCGACCGGTGACCGCCTCGGTCCCCGGGTGCATGTACGTGGCGATGCCGACCAGCACCGCGGCCGCGCCGACAAAGCTGTGCAGCGCCGCCACCAGCTCGGGCATCGCCGTCATCGCCACGCGCGCCGCCAGCAAGGCGCCCACGGCACACCCGATCACCAGCCCGCCACCCAGGAGGCCGATGCCGGTCACGGCTTCACCGCTGGCGCCGCTGGGCGCCCCGAAGACCGACACCAGCAGCCCCACCGCGGTCATGACCACGGCGATGGCCATGCCCACCAGGCCGAAGGCGTTCCCGCGCCGCGCGCTCTCCTGCGTGGACAGCCCGCGCAGGCTGAGGATGAAAAGCAGGCTGGCGGCCAGATAGGCCAGCGAGCGCCAGGTATCGGCGAGGGTCGCCACGCTATTTCCGGAACATCCGCAGCATGCGCTGGGTAACCAAGAAGCCTCCCGCGACGTTGATCGATGCCAGCAAGATGGCGATGCCGCCCAGCACCTGAACGGCCGGGCTGGCGCCACCACGTAACACCTCCATCCCGCCAATCAAGATGATCCCGCTGATGGCGTTGGTGACGCTCATGAGGGGCGTGTGCAGGGCGGGCGTGACGTTCCAGACCACGTGCCAGCCGACCACCACCGCCAGCAGGAACACCGTCAAATGTTCAAGGAATTCTTTAGGTCCAAAAAGTCCGGCGGCGCCCAGCAGGACAGCCAGCGCGGCGATGGCGATGCGCCCCCGCGCCGTCATCCCTTGCTGCTGGGGCGGCGGCGCCGGTCTCGCCTGGGCGACGTGGTTGGGCGCGGTCGGCCCGCCGGCGCGCGGCTGTGGCGGCTTGGGCGGTGGCCACATCAGCTCGCCGTGATGCAGGACCAATACGCCGCGGTGGATCTCGTCCTCCAGGTTGATCTGAAATTTCCCCTCCGGGTTGATCAGGTCGCGCAGCAGATTGAAGACCGTCGAGGCGTACAGCTCGCTGGACTGGTGGGCCATGCGGCTGGGCAGATCGGTGAGGCCGATGATCGTCACGCCGAACTTCTGCACGACCTTGTCGCGTTCGGTGAGGGCGCAGTTGCCACCCTGCTCGGCCGCCATGTCGACGATGACCGAGCCGTGCACCATGCTGACGACCGCGCCCGAAGTGATCAGCTGCGGCGCCGGACGCCCCGGGATCAGCGCTGTCGAGATGATGATGTCCGACTGCTTGGCGTTCTGGGCGATCAAGGCTTGCTCCGCCGCCAGGTACCCTTCGCTCATCTCCTTGGCGTAACCGCCGGTCCCCTCGCCCGACTCTTCGAATTTAAATTCAAGGAACTTGGCTCCCAGGCTCTCCACCTGTTCGCGAACGGTCGGTCGCGTGTCGAAGGCCTGCACCACGGCGCCCAGGCTGCGCGCCGCCGCCACCGCCGCCAGGCCGGCCACGCCCGCGCCCAGCACCAGCACGTGGGCCGGCTTGACCCGTCCCGCGGCCGTCACCTGGCCGGGAAAGAAACGACCGAAGTGGCTGGCCGCCTCGATCACCGCGCGATACCCGGCGATGTTGGCCATGGCTGACAGCGCGTCCATGCGCTGGGCCCGGGTGATGCGTGGAATGGCGTCCATGGCCAGCACTGTCGCCTTGCGCAGCGCCAGCCGCTTGATGAGCTCGGCGTTCTGACCGGGCCAGAAAAACCCGATGATGATCGCCCCTTCTTTCATCAGATCCGCTTCGTGCTTGCTGCCACCGGGAATGAAGGTCGGCTGCCGCACCTTCAGAACCAGATCGGCCTGTCCCCACAACGCGGCGGCATCCGGAACAATGGTGGCGCCCGCCTCGGCGTAGGCGCCATCCGAGAAATGGGCGGCATCACCGGCGCCGGCCTGAACCACGACATCAAGGCCCAGCTTTCGAATCTTCTGAACGGTGTCGGGAGTGGCGGCCACCCGACGCTCGTGCGGGTAGATCTCGGCCGGAACGCCAACCTTCATCGCGCAGCAGAGTACACGCCGTGCGTCTGGGATTCCAGTACGGCTGTGGCCCGACCGGCCCGGGGTTCGTCGCCGCTTTTGTCAGCCGCAGGGAGCCTGCTCGCCGACGGCCGGTACTGTGTGCGCGGGTGGGTTTTCGTCTCCGTTTCCGTCGCCTCGCGCGCCGCCGATCCCGACGGCGGAGAATCAAGCGGAGCGGCTTTTTGCCCATATGGACAACGCACAATTACCTGTTAACGTAGTCTCTAGCGGTCCTTTTTGAAGTCGTCTCCCTTCTGCCATGGTCGCCGTTACGTCGTTGAGCGAACCCCTGGGCGTTCAGGTAGCCGAAACACTGAAGGACGCAGCCCGCAACACCGCGGGTCAGCAACTGAGGCGCCCAACCGGGCACTCGCGACCACCAAGGAGAGAGAGAGATGGGAAAGAGGCTATACGTCGGAAATCTGTCCTATAGCGTGACCGAAGCGGATCTGCGCGAGGTCTTCGCAGAGGGTGGAAATGTCGAGGAAGTCAGAGTGGTCCTCGATCGCGACACTGGCCGCCCGCGCGGTTTTGCGTTCGTCGAAATGGCGTCTGACGCCGAAGCGACCGCAGCCATGCAGGCCCTGAATGGACGCGACGTACAGGGACGCGCCATCAGCGTCAGCGAGGCGCGCGAGCGCAGCGGCGGTGGCGGTGGTGGTGGCGGCGGTTACGGCGGTGGCGGCGGTGGCGGTGGGGATCGCGGCGATCGGCGCGGCGGCGGCCGGCGCGGGCGCTGGTAGACCCGCCCTCGCTGCTGGCAGCAAGCCCGCGCAGCAAGACCTGTGGTGGGCAGCGCGTCTGTCACAACACGGCGCTGACCCATCGCAGTCGCGCGCAACGCAGACTGCTGTGCCGCCGCAGTTCCTGAATCGTCAGCGGTTCCGCTCAGTCCTCTGGTGAATCGTTCGGCTCTACCGATTGGCCCCTACTCTTCAGCCACAGGCTGCGGTCCAGGAACGATGCCGGCGATGTCCGGATCCTCTTGTTCCTCACCACCACGCTCGTTCTTCTCGCGCTGGCGCTGAGCCTTTCGCTCCTGCTTCTCTTTCTGTTTCTTCTGGCGGACCATTTCTTTCATCCGCTTCGCCAGTTGAGGCCTTCTATTGTCCACGGGGACCTCCCTTCCAGAACGTCACCAAAAGACTCACTTTGATCGTAGCACCGCGTTTTGTCGAGTATGAAAACCGCCGAGCAGGGAGCGTCACCGCGGTGGCCTGCGCGCGTCGTGAAACCAGGCGCGGTACTCGCCCATCTGCCGTCGTTGCTCCTCGGGCGCCCGTCGCTGACAGGGCCCGTACTCGCTGCTCCCCTCGGCGGCGCCCCAGCGCACCTCGACACAGTCGTTGGGGTTGTAGGCGATCTCCAGC